>NZ_LHSJ01000283.1:0-5165 GCF_001270295.1 Achromobacter sp. DMS1
GAGCTGGAGGGCGGCGGCGGGCGGCGCGGCCATCGCGGGGCCCGCGCGGCGGCCGGGAACGGGCGGCCGAAGGGCGCGGGCCCGCAACTCCAACCGGCGAGGCAGCCGGGCACAACGATACGAGGGAGCCATCATGAAGCTGAAATCGAAATTGCGCCGGGGAGCCAGGCACCTCCTGCTGTCCGTGGCGGTGGCGGGCGCGTCGCTGGCCGCGCCGGCGTCCATGGCCGAAACCGTGACGGCGGTCATGCAGTCGGGTCTGCGCGTGCTGGACCCCATTCTCACCACAGCCTTCATGACGCGGGATCATGCCTACATGATCTACGACACGCTGCTGGGGCTGGACGAGCATTTCAAGGTGCAGCCGCAGATGGCGAGCTGGACGGTGGGCGACGACGGCAAGACCTATACCTTCGCCTTGCGCGACGGCCTGAAATGGCACGACGGCAAGCCCGTCACCTCGGAAGACTGCATTGCTTCCATCAGGCGCTGGGCCGCCGTGGACGCCACGGGACAGGTGCTGATGACGCTGGTGCAGGACATGGCGGCGGTCGACGACCGGCATTTCCGCATCGTGCTCAAACAGCCCACGCCGCTGCTGCTGGAGGGCCTGTCCAAGATCAGTTCGCGTCCCGCTTTCATGATGCCCAGGCGCATCGCCGAGACGCCCGCGTCCCAGCCCATCGGCGAATACATTGGCTCGGGCCCGTTCCGCTTCGTGGCGTCCGAATTCAGGCCGGGCCTGAAAGTGGTCTACGAGAAGAACAAGGACTACGTGCCGCGCAGCGAACCGCCGAGCTGGACGGCGGGCGGCAAGGTGGCCAACGTGGACCGCGTCGAATGGGTGGCCATGCCGGACCAGATGACCGCCATCAACGCCTTGCAGAACGGCGAGGTGGATTTCATCCAGCAAGTGCCGTTCGACCTGCTGCCCATGGTGGAAAACCAGGACGGCCTGAAGGTCGAGGTGCTGGACAAGCTGGGCGCCTGGACCTATTTCCGCATGAATCACCTCTATCCGCCGTTCGACAACAGGCTGGTGCGGCAGGCGGCCATTGCGGCGGTCAGCCAGGAAGACGTGCTCAAGGCGCTGGTGGGCGATCCCAAGTACTACAAGACCTGCGCCGCCGTCATGGGCTGCGGCAATCCCTATGGCGACAATTACGGCGAGGACTGGGTGGTGCCGGCGCGCCTGGACAAGGCCCGGGCGCTGCTCAAGGAGGCCGGATACGACGGCACGCCGGTAATCGTCCTGCAGCCCACCGACATCGCCATGCTGTCGGCCCAGCCCGTGGTGGTGGGCGCGGCGCTGCGCAAGGCAGGCTTCAACGTCACGATGAAAGCCATGGATTGGCAGACGCTGGTCACGCAGCAAGGCAACCAGAATCCGCCGCAGGAAGGCGGCTGGAACCTGTTTTCCACCTACAGCATCCTGGCCAGCAGCGGCGACCCCTTCGGCAACACGACCCTGGCGTCCAATGGCCGCAAGGCCTGGGCCGGCTGGCCCGACGTGCCCGCGATCGAGGCGCTGCGCCTGAAGTTCGCGCAGGCTTCCGATCCGGCCGAGCGCAAGCGGATCGCCGCCGAAATCCAGAAGCTCGCCATCGACGAGGGCGTGGTGGCGCCGCTGGGGCAGTTCCAGATTCCGGCTGCCTACAGCACCCGGCTGTCGGGCATTCTGCAGGCGCCGGTCACGCTGTTCTGGCATCTGAAAAAGGCGGAAAAATGACCCGGTCCGAGGTTTTCGATTACCTGATCCGGGGCGCCGAGGTGGTGGACGGCACGGGCGCGCCGCGCTACGAGGCCGACATCGCCATCGCGGGCGGGCGCATTGCGCGCATCGGCGATCTTTCCGGCGCGCGGGCGCGCGAGGAAATCGACGCGCGCGGGCTGACCGCGACGCCCGGATTCATCGACGCCCACACCCACGACGACCGGGCCATGCTCTCCGACGGCGACATGGCGCCCAAGGTCAGCCAGGGCGTGACCACCGTCATCGGCGGGAACTGCGGCATCTCGCTCGCGCCCATGCCCCAGCCGGCGCGCGCGCCGGTGCCGCCGCTGGACCTGCTGGACGCCGGCGGCAGTGGTTCCGCTATGCGCGCTTCGCCGACTACCTGGACGCGCTGCGCGCGCAGCCCGCCGCCACCAACTGCGCCATGCTGGTGGGCCACACCACGCTGCGCGTGATCGAGATGGACGACGTGGGCCGCCCGCCCGCGCGGCGGAAATCGCGCGCATGCGGGCCCGCGTGGACGAAGCGCTGCAGGAAGGCGCCATCGGCGTGTCCACCGGACTGGCCTATGCGCCCTCGGCCGCCGCCACCACCGAAGAAGTCATCGAGGTCTGCCGGCCGCTGAGCGGGCGCCAGGGCCTGTACTGCACGCACATGCGCGACGAGGGCGACAGCGTCATGGCGTCGCTGGAGGAAACCTTCCGCATCGGCCGCGAGCTGGGCGTGCCGGTGGTGATCTCGCATCACAAGGTGGTGGGCGCGGCCAACCGTGGCCGTTCGGCGCAGACGCTGGCCCGCATCCGCGAGCAGATGGGCCGTCAGCCGGTATGCCTGGATTGCTATCCGTACAACGCCTCGTCCACCATTCTGTCGCACGATCTGGTCGACGGCGCCGCGCGGGTCATCGTGACCTGGTCCAAGGCCATGCCTCAGTTCGCGGGCCGCGACCTGGACGAGGTCGCGCGCGAGCTGGGTTGCCCGCTGGCGCAGGCGGTGGACCGTCTGCAGCCGGCCGGCGCCATCTACTTCCGCATGGACGAGGAAGACGTGCGGCGCATTCTGCGGTTCGACGAAACCATGATCGGATCGGACGGGCTGCCGCACGACGAGAAGCCGCATCCGCGCCTGTGGGGCACGTTTCCGCGGGTGCTGGGCCACTACGGCCGCGGGCTGGGGCTCTTCGCCCTGGAGCAGGCCGTGCACAAGATGACCGGGCTCACCGCCGCCCGTTTCGGGCTGGCCGGCCGCGGCGAGCTGCGCGAGGGCGCGCATGCCGACGTGGTGCTGCTGGACGCCGGGGAAGTGGCCGACCGCGCGACCTTCGCGCAGCCGGTCGCGCCGTCGATCGGCATCCACGCCGTGTGGACCAACGGCCAGCCCGTCTGGCGCGAGGGGCGTTCCACCGGCGCGCGGCCGGGGCAGGTGCTGCGGCGCGTGCCGCGCTAGGACGTCCCGGTTCCGGTCCCGGCTCGCGCGCCCGGCGCCCCTAGAAGCTGCCTTTCAGCCCGACCAGCACGCCGCGTCCGCCTTCGGGCGCCACGTCGCGCAGCACCGAGGTGGCGTAGCGGATGTCCTGGTTGGTCAGGTTGACGCCGCGCACATAGGCTTCCCAGCGGGTGGCGCCCGCCTTGAAACGGTAGCCGGCATGCGCGTCCAGACTGTAGTAGGCGGGCGTACTGTCGTCCTCATCGGGATGGCGGTGCTGGGCGAACGCCCGCGTGACCGACACGCCCGCGCTCCAGGGGCCCTGGCCCCAGTCCAGCCCGGCGCTCAGGCGCAGGGCGCGATGCGCGGCAGCGGCTCGCCGGTGTCCGCGTTGCGGGCATGGGTGTAGTCGCCCGCAAGCTTGAGGTCCAGCGTGTGGCCGCCGGCGGCATACACGCGCGTGCTGCTTTCGGCCTCGACGCCGTAGAAGTCGGCGGGCACGCCGCGGTAGACGGCTTCGGGCAGCGCATCGTCGCTGTCCGCGCCTACCACGTCGCCGTCGTCGTTGCGCAGCCGGCCCGTGTTCAGCTCGGCAAGATAATTGGCGAAATGGCTGTAGAACACGCTGACGCCGCCCTTGTCCGCGCCGCGCGCCCAGCGCAGTCCGAGGTCGCCCGACCAGGCGCGCTCCTTGGACAGGTCCTGGCTGCCCACGAGGTACTGGCCCGTGGCCTCGTGCGGGCCGTTGGCGTAGAGCTCATAAAAGGTGGGCGCGCGTTCGGTATAGGCGGCATTGGCGGCCAGCGACCAGACCGGATCCAGCTGGTACACCGTGCCCAGCGATATGCTCGCGGCGTTGAACGTGCGTCCGGCGCTGTCCTGAAAGCGTGCGTTGCCGCCGGCCGAGGGCGACAGCCGCGTATGCTCCAGGCGCGCGCCGGCGCTCAGGCTCCAGCGCGGATCGACCTGCCAGGTTTCCACGTCGAAGAGCGCCAGGCTGTCGGTGTCCACCGTGGGCACCAGCGCCTCGTCGCCCAGCGCCGAAAAGCGCGACTGCCCGCCTTGCAGGCCGATGACGCCGCGCACCGGACCCAGCTCGGCATGCTGGGCTTCCAGCCTGGCCTCATAGCCGCGGTTCTTGAAGATGGTGCCGGTTTCCCCGTCTTCGATTTCCTTGTGCTGGTAGTCGGTGTAGCCGGCGCTGAGGCGCACGCGGGTAAAGATGCCGTCCAGGTCGCGCAGCTCGGTGGCGGCGTTGACCCGCTGCTGGCGCAGGCGGATGCGCACGTCGGGCTCGGCCACCGAGCCGTAGTCGGAGTCATAGCCGCTGACCGACACGCCCGCGTAGCCGCGGTCGCTGGTCCAGCCCATGCCCAGCGCGCCGCCGCTGTCGCGGCCGTCGCTGTTGGGCAGCCGGCCGTGGGGGCGAGGCCGCGTCCGGATCGGCGGCCCGCGCGCGGGCCGAGCGCGCATCGCCGGGAATGCGCAGCTCGCTGGTTTCGCGGCCGAACACGTCGGCGTGCACGGCGAACGTGCCGTCGCCGCCTTCCACGCGCGCGCTGCCGCTGCGCGAGGTGTTGGCGCCGCCATATTCGCCCTGTATCTGGCCCTGCACTCCCTGGATGGGTTCGGTGGGGATGCGGTTGTCGATGGTGTTGACCACGCCGCCGATGGCGTTGCCGCCGTAGAGCAGGGCGGCCGGCCCGCGCAGGATTTCCACGCGGTCGGCCGCCTGCGGGTCGGTGGGCACCTGGTGGTCGTAGGAAAGCGAGGACGCGTCCAGCGCGCCTACGCCGTTGTTCAGCAGCCGGATGCGGTCGCCGTCCATGCCGCGGATGATGGGCCGGCCCACCATCGGGCCGTAGCTGGTGGCGGCCACCCCGGGCAGGCCGTTGAGCGTGGCGCCCAGGGTGTCGCCGCGGCGCAGGTCCAGGTCGGCGCCTTCGAGCACGGTGGAGGGCGTGGCGAGGGCCGGCTCGCCGAGCGGATTGCCCGTCACGACGAC
>NZ_LHSJ01000283.1:5222-9767 GCF_001270295.1 Achromobacter sp. DMS1
TGCGCCTGACGCCGCGTCCGCCCGGCGTATTCGACATCATCGACCTGGCCCAGGCGCACCGCGTGGCGGCCGGCAGCGAGCGCGACGTGTACGAACATCCACGCAATCCGGCGCTGCTCATCAAGGTCATCAACCATGCGCGGCCCGCGAGCCGGGGCGTCGCCAGGCATGGCACAAACAGTTCCAGCGCGAGCAGGCCTACCGCATTTTCATCGCCGAACTGTCGGAATACCTGGCGACCAGCGCGCACAGCGGCATGCCGCAGGGCAATGCGCTGCTGTCGCGCATCTGCGGCGTGGTGAACACCAGCGCGGGCCTGGGCCTGGTGGTGGAAAAAATCGTGGACGAGCGTGGCGAACTGGCTCCCACCCTGCAGCAAGTGGTGGCGGCGCAGGGCTACGGCCCGCAGTTGCGCCAGCAGGTGCACCAGTTTTTCCTGGCGCTGGCCGACGCGCACGTGATCTTCAACGACGTGAGCGCCCGCAACATCGTGGTCGGCCGCAACGCCGATGGACACGCCGGCCTGTTTCTCGTGGACGGCTACGGTCCCAAGCAGTTCCTGCCTGTCTATGCCTGGAGCAAGGCGCTCAACCGGCGGCGGCTGTTGCGCAAGTACGAAAAGATGGCCGACAAAATGGCGCGCCTGGGAGCCGGCGCGCTGACGGCGCATCCCGTGGAGGCCGAGCCGTCCGTGTCGGCGGCCGGCCCCGTGCGCGCGCTGCCCGCCGGGGGGACGGCAATGAAAAAAGCCGCGGGCCCCGGCTGGGGCGCGCGGCTTGCAGGCATGGACGGGTTCAGCCGGCCACGCGGAAGCGCTCGGCGTCGTCCATGAAGGCCTTCTCGCCGAAGCCCGCCTCGTTCGAGCCGAAAGGCATCTGCGCGCGCAGCTTCCAGAATGCCGGGATGTTCCACTCGCGCGCCACGGCGGCGTCGATGAGCGGGTTGTAGTGCTGCAGGCTGGCGCCCACGCCCGCGTTGGCCAGCGCCGTCCATACCGAAAGCTGGGCCATGCCGCCGGCTTGCTCGGACCAGACGGGGAAGTTGTCGGCGTACAGCGGGAATTTTTCCTGCAGGCTGCGCACCACGTCCTGGTCTTCGAAGAACAGCACCGTGCCCACGCCCGCGGCAAAGCTCTTGAGCTTGGCTTCGGTCTTCTCGAAGCCCTCGGCCGGCGCGACCTTGCGCACTTCATCCGTGGCCATGGCCCAGAGTTTCTCGCTTTCGGCGCCAAACAGCACCAGGGCGCGCGAGCTCTGCGAATTGAAGGACGAGGGGCTGTGCTTGATGGCTTCCTGGATCAGGGTCGTGAGCTCTTCCTTGGAGAGCGGTACGTTGCGGCCCAGGGCGTATTGCGTGCGGCGCTTTTTGAGCGCCTCGAGGTAAGCATTGCTCATGGCGGTGAAAGCCTCTAGAACGACGGAAGAAGGCCAGATTCTACCCAGCCGCGCCCGCCCCGGTCCCGCGCATCGCGCGTAAAACCACGGTTTCGGCCCGGAACAGATTGTTCCATCGGTGACGCGAATGGACAGCGCCGCGCCCGCCGGCATCTAGCGGGCCTGCGCCGCGGCCCGGCGCACCCGTACGGGAATGGACTTGTACGAAGGCGTGCCGCTCTCCTCGTCGATGTAGTCCAGCGGCGCCAGCACGTTGGCCTCCGGATAGTAGGCAGCCGCCGATCCGCGCGAAATGCCGTACTGCACCGCCGTGAGCCCTTCCATGCGCAGCGTCCGGCCCGCGGCGACGGTTTCCACGTCCACCAGGTCGCCGTGCGCCAGGCCGAGGTCGGCCAGGTCCTGCGCATTCATGAACAGCACGTCGCGCCGCCCGAACACGCCGCGATAGCGGTCGTCCATGCCGTAGATCGTGGTGTTGTACTGGTCGTGGCTGCGGATGGTCATGAGCCGCAGACAGCCCGGGTCCCAGGGCTCGTAGCGCTCGCGCACACCCGGAAACACCGAGAATTCCGCCTTGCCCGACGGCGTGGGCCAGACGCGCCCGGTGGGCGGCAGCGGCATGCGGAAACCGCCCGGCACCCGGATGCGCCGGTTGTAGCCCTCGAAGCCGGGTATGGTCCGCTCGATGAGGTCGCGGATGCGGCCGTAGTCGGCCACCAGTTCCGTCCAGGGAACTTTGCTGTCGGGCAGCGCCGCGCCCGCCATGCCGGCGATGATGGCGCACTCCGACCGCAGGTAAGGCGAGGCGGGCTTCAGCCGCCCCGCCGAGGCGTGCACCATGGACATGGAGTCTTCGACCGTGATCGACTGGGGCCCCGAGTCCTGCAAGTCCAGCTCGGTGCGGCCCAGGCACGGGAACAGGTAGGTTTCGCGCGCCACCAGCAGATGCGAGCGGTTGAGCTTGGTGCCCACGTGCACGCTGAGGTCCAGGTTCTTCATGGCGGGAAAGCAGCGCTCGGGGTCGGGCAGCGCCACGGCGAAATTCCCGCCCAGGCAAATGAGCGCGCGCGCCGTGCCGGCGATCATTGCTTCCATGGCCTTCACGGCGTCGTGACCGTGCGCGCTCGGCGGCCGGAAGCCGAAGACGGCCTGCAGGCTGGCCAGGAACTGCGCCGACGGCTTCTCGGTAATGCCCACGGTGCGGTTGCCCTGCACGTTGGAATGGCCGCGCAAGGGGCAGATGCCGGCGCCGGGCTTGCCGATGTTGCCGCGCAGCAGCAGCAGGTCGGCGATGAGCCGCACGTTGGCCGTGCCCATGTTGTGCTGCGTGATGCCCATGCCGTAGGTGATGATGGTGGCGTTGGACGCGGCATAGGCCTGCGCCACCTGCTCCAGGTCGGCCCGCGCCAGCCCGCTTTCGTATTCGATGTCGGCCCAGCCGGTCGCCCGCAGGTCGGCCTCCAGCGCCTCGAACCCCCGGGTGTGCCGGGCGATGAATTCGCGGTCGAGCACGCCGCCGCGCTCGTCTTCGAGCGCCAGCACCGCCTTCATGATGCCCTTGAGCGCCGCCGCGTCGCCGCCGGCGCGCACCTGGTAGTACGTGGAGGCGATGTCCGTCGAGCCCAGCGTGGCCATCTCCAGCACGTCCTGCGGATCGGCAAAACGCTCCAGCGCCCGCTCGCGCATGGGGTTGAACACGATGATGGGCACTTTGCGCCGGGCAACTTCGTGCAGCGTTCCCATCATGCGCGGATGGTTGGTGCCCGGATTGTGGCCGATGGAAATGACAAGCTCGGTCTGGTCGAAATCCGCCAGCGACACCGTGCCCTTGCCGATGCCGATGGATTGCGGCAGCCCCACGCTGGTGGCCTCGTGGCACATGTTGGAGCAGTCGGGAAAGTTGTTGGTGCCGTACTCGCGCGCGAAGAGCTGGAGCAGATAGGCCGCTTCGTTGGACGCCCGGCCCGAGGTGTAGAACTCCACCTGGTCGGGCGACGCCAAGCCGCGCATGGCCTTGCCGATGCGGCCGAAAGCCTCTTCCCATTGCACCGCGCGGAATTTGTCCGTGACCGGGTCGTACGCCATGGGGTGCGTGAGCCGGCCGAAGTTCTCCAGCTCGTAGTCGGAATAGCCCAGCAGCTCGGACACGGTGTGCCGCTCGAAGAACTCCGGCGTTACGCGCTTGTTGGTGGCCTCCCAGGTAACGGCCTTGGCGCCGTTCTCGCAGAACTGGAACGTGGAGCGGTGCTCCTTGTCGGGCCAGGCGCAGCCCGGACAGTCGAAACCCGTAGGCTGGTTCGTGCGCAGCAGCACGACGGGCGCCTCGAAAGTGTCCATCTGCTGCCGGACGGCCTGCGCGGTCGCGCGCAGCGCCCCCCAGCCGCCCGCCGGCCCGCCATAGGGCCGCACGCCGGGCACGTTGCGCTGCTTGGACTTGCTCATGCTCGAAAAACCCCCGATTCGCCTTGCGCGCCGGTCCGCCGGACGCGGCGCGCAACAGATACACAGGCCGTCAATATAGAAGGGATACAGGACCGGCGGACAGCACAGTTTTTCGGGCAGGAAAGCAGCACAGTTGCCGTGCGCGACGGCGTTGAAATTTTGAAATACTATATCGTTCCAGTTTTTCTTTCCGGCTTTTCCGTCCGCACGCCATGCGTCCCACGCAACGCCCCCGCCGCCGTCCGCGCGCCGCCCCGTCCTGGCTGGCGCTGCTCCCGTAGGCTGGTTCGTGCGCAGCAGCACGACGGGCGCCTCGAAAGTGTCCATCTGCTGCCGGACGGCCTGCGCGGTCGCGCGCAGCGCCCCCCAGCCGCCCGCCGGCCCGCCATAGGGCCGCACGCCGGGCACGTTGCGCTGCTTGGACTTGCTCATGCTCGAAAAACCCCCGATTCGCCTTGCGCGCCGGTCCGCCGGACGCGGCGCGCAACAGATACACAGGCCGTCAATATAGAAGGGATACAGGACCGGCGGACAGCACAGTTTTTCGGGCAGGAAAGCAGCACAGTTGCCGTGCGCGACGGCGTTGAAATTTTGAAATACTATATCGTTCCAGTTTTTCTTTCCGGCTTTTCCGTCCGCACGCCATGCGTCCCACGCAACGCCCCCGCCGCCGTCCGCGCGCCGCCCCGTCCTGGCTGGCGCTGCTGGG
>NZ_LHSJ01000284.1:0-5114 GCF_001270295.1 Achromobacter sp. DMS1
GAGGGCCGCCCGCTGGCCGGGCTGCCGCGCGGCTTCGACCATTTTCCGGCGGCCTGACGCGCCGCCTTCCGCTATTCTCTGCGCATGAGCATGCCGTCTTCCGATCCGCAGTCTCCCTCCATGCGCGAGCGCTCGCGCGCCGCCTATCCCGCGCTGGCCTGGGTCTGCCGCGACCCGGGGCGGCTCATCGCCTTCGGGCTGGGCAGCGGCCTGGTCCGTCCGGCCTCCGGCACCTGGGGCACGCTGCTGGCCTGGGCGATCTGGGTAGCCGCCTCGCCCGCGGCAACGGACCTGTACATCGGCATTTTCCTGTTGCTGGCGTTTCTCTATGGCTGCTGGGCTTGCGACCGCGTGGGCAAGGAACTTCACCAGCCCGATCACGTCGGAATGGTCTGGGACGAAATGGTGGCATTCTGGCTGGTGCTGTGGTTCTCGCCGGCCGGGCTGCTGCCCCAGGCGCTGGCGTTCGTGCTGTTTCGCACCTTCGACATCGTGAAGCCGCCGCCCATCATGTTTTTCGACGCCCGCCTCAAGGGCGGTTTCGGCGTAATGTGGGACGATATCGTCGCGGCGTTCTATGCCCTGGTCATCATGGCGCTGGCCGCGCGCACAGGAGTCTTCGGATGAGCGATCAAACCGCGTACACGCAGTCCGGCCTGTCGGCGTCGCAGCTGGCGCAGGCCACCATCCACGGACTGGCCGAGCGCCTGGGCGAAACGCTCATGCGCCACGGCTGGATGCTGGGCACCGCGGAGTCCTGCACGGGCGGCCTGCTGGCCGGGGCCATCACGTCCATCGCAGGCTCCAGCGGCTGGTTCGACCGGGGCTTCGTCACTTACAGCAACGAGGCCAAGGTCGCCGAACTCCGGGTTTCGCCCGACGCCCTGCATCATTTCGGCGCAGTCAGCGAGCCGGTGGCGCTGGAAATGGCCAACGGCGTGCTGCTGGCCTCGCCGGGCGCGCACCTGGCCGTGTCCACCACCGGCATCGCCGGGCCGGGCGGCGCCACGCCGGGCAAGCCGGTGGGCATGGTGTGCTTCGGATTCGCCCTGCGCGTGGACGACGGCATCAGCAGCCGCGCCGTTACGCACGTATTCCGGGGCGACCGCGCCCAGGTGCGCCTGGCGGCCGTGGACTACGCGCTGCGGGGCGTGCTGGAATTCATCGGCGAGCCGGTCTAGGCCGGCGCTGTCCGGGAGGGCGCGCCTGCCGGCTTGCGCCGGCCCTCGACGCCGCGGGCGCGGCTCAGCGCACCGCGTTGATGGCGTCGCGCAGGCCCTTGGCGGCCTGGGCGGCGGCTTCGCGCCAGTCGTCGCCGCCGCTGGCGTAGATGATGGCGCGCGAAGAATTGATCATCATGCCGGCGCGCGCGGCGTTGGCGCCCGCGTTCACCGTGGCGGTGATGTCGCCGCCCTGCGCGCCGATGCCGGGCACCAGCAGGGGCACGGCGTCGCCGATGCGCTGGCGCACCGCGGCCAGTTCGTTGGGGAAAGTGGCTCCCACGACCAGGCCGCACTGGCCGTTGGCGTTCCATTTATCGGCCACCAGGCCCGCCACGTGCAGGTACAGCGGCGTGCCGTCTTCCATCTTCAGGAATTGCAGGTCCGAGCCGCCGGGGTTGGAGGTGCGGCACAGCACAATCACGCCGCGATCGCGCCAGGCGAGATAGGGCTCGACGGAATCCAGCCCCATGTAGGGAGACACCGTGAGCGCATGCGCCTGGTAGCGCTCGAACGCCTCGCGCGCGTAGTTTTCGGCGGTGGAGCCGATGTCGCCGCGCTTGGCGTCCAGCACGATGGGCAGGTCGGGGTGCTGGTCGCGGATGTGCTGGCACAGGGCCTCGAGCTGCTCTTCGGCCCGGTGCGCGGCAAAGTAGGCGATCTGCGGCTTGAAGCTGCACGCATAGGGCGCGGTGGCGTCCACGATGCCGCGGCAGAACTGGAAGATGGCGTCCGGCTTGCCGTGCAGCTCGCGCGGAAAGCGCTGCGGGTCGGGATCGAGCCCGACCTGCAGGAGCGATTGGCTGGCGGCCCAGGCGTGTTCGAGTTTTTGCAGGAAATTCATGGGATTCAGTGCAGTTTGACCCGCGGGCGGGTGCGGCGCATGAGCAGTCGGGCCAGCGCCAGGGACGCGGTGCGCGAGACGCCCAGCACCGCCTTGTGGTGCATCAGGTGCAGGCTCATGTACATCAGGCGCGCCAGTGTACCGCTTACGAACAGGCCCCGCCCCGCGAGCTTGCCCATCAGGCTGCCCACGCCGGCGTCCTGCCCGAGCGAAACCAGCGAGCCGTGGTCTTCGTACACATAGGGCGCAGACGGTTCCGGCGCATGGCGCAGGCGCGCGCCCAGTTTCTTGGCCAGGTACTCGGCCTGCTGGTGCGCGGCCTGTGCGCGGGCCGGCACGGTGCGGCCGTCGCGCCAGGGCGCGGCGCAGCAATCGCCCAGCGCCAGGATGTGCGGATCGGATGTCTCCAGCCGCTCGTTCACTTCGATCTGGCCCAGCTTGTTGAGCGGCAGCCCCAGGCCGCGCAGCACCGCGGGCCCCTGAATGCCCGCCGCCCACATGCAGAGCTGGGCGGGAAATTCCCGCCCGTCCGCGGTCTTGACCGAGGCGCCGGTGACTTCGGAAACCCGGCACGATGTCTCCACGCGTATGCCTAGTTCCTTCAGGCGCGCCGTGGCGGCGGTGGAGATCTTCTCGGGCAGGGCCGAGAGAATGCGCGGCGCGCCTTCCACCAGCGTGATCGCCAGGTCGCGCTCGGCGCGGAAGTTCGGCAGGCCGTAGGCGCTGACCACGTGGCTGGCTTCCACCAGCTCCACCGCCAGTTCCACGCCCGTGGCGCCGCCGCCCACGATGACCAGGTCCAGCCGCGAGGAGGGGTCGCGCACCTTGGCCTGGTCCACCAGCGCCATGGCCTTGAGCATGGTCAGCCGGAACTGTTCGGCGTTCTCGGTGGTGTCCAGCGTGACGGCGTGAGCCTCGGCGCCCGGTGTATTGAAGAAGTTCGAGGCGCTGCCCAGCGCCAGCACCAGCGTGTCGTAGCCCAGCTCGCGGCGGGGCAGGACTTCTTCGCCCTGATCGTCGCGCACGGCGTCCACCGTGACGAGCCGGCGCTCGCGGTCCACGCTTTCGAGTCGGCCCTGCGCGAAACTGAAGCCGTTGAGATGCGCCAGCATCAGGTACGACAGGCCCTCCTGGTGGATGTCCAGCGTGCCCGCCGCCGCCTCGTGCAGGGAGGGCTTCCAGATATGGAAGGGGCGGCTGTCCACCAGCGTGACGCGCTGGCGGCCATGCGCACGGCCGAGGCGGGAGGCCAGTTCCAGGCCGCCCGCGCCGCCGCCGACGATCACGATGCGTTCGGAGGGGGCTGACGTCGATGTAGGCATGATGGCTCCCAGTATACGGGCGGGCAGGGATTGCGGGACATTGCGGTCTGCCCGCGATGGGCCGGCCGCTTCCGGGCGGCGGCCGGGGCTGGCGTTTCCGGTCAGTGCATGAGGTATCGGCTGATCGCCACGCCGGCCCACACCGCCACCGTGAAAAGCAGCATCAGCATCACCGCGGCGCTGCCCAGGTCTTTGGCGCGGCCCAGCAGCGGATGGGTTTCCACCGACAGGGCGTCGGCCAGCGCTTCGATGGCGGAATTCAGCAGTTCCACCACCAGCACCAGTATCACGGTGGCGACCAGCAGGAACACCTCCACCGTATTGCGGCCCAGGAAGAAGGCCGCCGGAATCAGCAGCACGGCCAGCACCAGCCAGAACAGGCAGGCCAGGAACGCGCTGCGCAGCAGCGCCTTGACCGCCGCCCACAGAAACGTCAGCCCCAGCGCCAGCAGCGCGAAATGAAAGAGGGAGGGGCTCATGCCCAGGGCGCTGGACAGGCCGGAAAAGAAGTCGCCGAGCGCCTCGCCCAGCCCGCCCAGCAGCCACTTCAGGCCGGCGACCACGCTGCGCAGCGCGCCGCCGATCATGCCGCCCAGCGATGCGAAAAACCCTTCTTCCGCCGGCATCAGGCCGCCTCGCGGTCGGGAAAGCTCGGGACGCGAGCGGACGGGTCCGGGCGAAAATGGCGATGGGGCATCGGAAACGGAACGGCATGCGCCTTAGGAAACACGGGGACACCCACCATAGCGCAAAAGCGTCCGCCGTGGCGCGGCGGGCCGCGTACCGCTTTTTTTCCTTTGTTACCCTTTGCCGCGCCGGCCGGCGATACAGTAGCCCGACGGCCGGCCCCGGATGGCCGGCCCCCAGATGGCCGGCCCCCGGATGGCCGGCCCCCCACCAGGAAGGAGGCGCAACCCGTGACTTCCCGCAACCCCGCGCCGCGCGCCGGCGCCATCCGCGTCGGCATCGGCGGCTGGACCTACGAGCCCTGGCGCGGCACCTTCTACCCCGAGGGCCTGCCCCAGGGCCGCGAGCTGGAATACGCGAGCAGCCGGCTGACGGCCATCGAAGTCAACGGCACCTACTACGGCGCCCAGAAACCCGCCACCTACGCCAAATGGCGCGATGAGACGCCCGCGGGCTTCGTGTTCACCCTCAAGGCCTCGCGCTACGCCACCAACCGCCGCAAGCTCGCCGAGGCGGGCGAATCCATACGCCGCTTCGTGCACAGCGGCATCGCCGAGCTGGGCCCGAAGCTGGGTCCCATCGTATGGCAGTTCGCGCCGACCAAGGTGTTCGACGCCGGCGATTTCGGCGCCTTTCTCGACCAGCTTCCCGACGCCGTGGACGGAATCGCGCTGCGCCACGCGCTGGACGTGCGGCATCCCAGTTTTGCCTGCCCGGAATACCTGGCGCTGGCGCGGCAGCGCGGCGCCGCCACGGTATACACGGACAGCGACGACTACCCTTCCATTGCCGACCGCACGGGCAGCTTCGCCTACGTGCGGCTGATGCGCGCCAGCACCGCCTACAAGGCGGGCTATGCGCCGCACGCGCTGGCCGAATGGGAAAAGCGCTCCTTTGGTCTTGATCGGCGTTGTCCGCACATCGCCGAACCAGACGCAGTTCGGCTCTTGATCGTCCGCGTGCCAAACAGCACCGGGATCGGACTGTCGGTCCGCGGCGACCGGCGCATCAACATCGCCGGGTTGCGGCGTGGTGGTTTTG
>NZ_LHSJ01000285.1:0-5095 GCF_001270295.1 Achromobacter sp. DMS1
AGGTATTGCGGCCTGAGGCGGTGGTCCATGGGCGGCCCCGCGATGTCCGTGCGCCCGTCCGCCAACGGCGGCGCCCGGGCGCATCAGCTCTTGCGATACACCAGCACCGGCACCTTGGAGTGGGTCAGCACTTTCTGCGTCTGGCTGCCCAGGACGATGGCGCTCATGCCGCGGCGGCCGTGCGAGGCCATGGCGATGAGGTCGCACTGGCGGCTGACGGCGGTGTCGATGATGGCCTGGAAGGGATCTTCGTGGGTGACGCGCAGGGTTTCGCAGGGCACGCCGAGCGATTGGGCCTGTTCGGCGGCTTCGCCGAGAATGCGGTCGGCCTGGACGCGCATGGCTTCCTGGTACTCGGTCAGGCTCTTGGCGATCTGGGTGGCGCCCAGCGCGAAGACGTGGAAGGGCTCTTCCACGGTGAGGAGCGTGACCCGCGCGCCCAGCGACTTGGCCAGTTGCAGGCTTTGCCGGACCGCGTCGGTGGAAAGGGGGGATCCGTCGGTGGGGATGAGGATGTGCTGATACATGGCGTTGTCTCCGTTTTGAGGGGCACATCGATTGACAGTCGGCGCCCGGCATGCGGGCGCGTCTCCGCGAGCCGGAGACTTTCTTACTGTAGCCGGGAAGCGCGCCTGGCGGTTTGCGCGGCGTCAATGCCGCCAGGCGGGTTTGATGCGGGGGAATTTCCCGCGCCGGGCGCGCGGCGCCCGGGACGCGTGCCGCCCGGGACGCATGCCGCGGGAAAGGAGGCTCCTTTTAGCGTTAACAGGCCCTAGCTGAGCAGCGCGGCCACCAGGTCGCCGCCGGCGGCCGGCGGGCCGCTGAAGTCCAGGGCGGCCTCGACGTTGCGCAGATGCTCGTCCATGAGCGCGCAGGCGCGTTCGGTGTCGCCGGCGCGGGCGGCTTCGATGAAGGCGTGGTGTTCGCGCGAGGAGCAACCGGCGTCGTGGGAGCTTTGGTAGAGCACGGTGATGACGGCGCTGCGCGCGGAGAGTTCGCGCAACATGCCGGTCAGTACGGTGTTGCCCACGGTGTCGGCCAGCAGGAGGTGGAATTCGCTCAGCAGGCGGTTGCGTTCCTGCGCGTCGCCGCTTTCGAGGGCGCGCCGCTCGGCGCGCAGGTGGGCGTCGATGCGGCGGTAGTCGGCGGGTCTGGCGCGGGCGACGAATTCGCGGGCCAGCGCCGCTTCGAGAATGCGGCGCACGGCGTAGACTTCGCGCGCCTCGTTGGCGTCGGGCTTGCTCACGAAGGCGCCTTTGTCGGGCACGATGTCGATGAGCTTGTCTTTGGACAGCATGAGCAGGGCGGCGCGGATCTTGGTGCGGCTCACCTTGTAGACGCGCGCGAGCGCTTCTTCGCGCAGGCGGGTGCCGGGGGGCAGCCGGTGCGAGACGATGGCGGCGGAGATTTCCCTGGCGATGTCGCTGGCGCTGGGGTCGGGGGCGGTTTGCGGGGTCATGGGCGCGCGGGCGCGGGCATTGCTACGGGCGCCAGTCTAGCAAACGGCGCGGCCGGAAAACAGAAAAACCGCGCAGATTTTGTATACAAATCTGCGCGGCAAAAGCGGCCCGCAGGCCGCTCCAAGGGAAAAGCGTCAGTTCTTGGCCATCAGGCCCAGGTGCTCGATGAGCGGCTTCTGTTTCACGTAGGTGTCGGCGGCCCAGGCGCGGTAATCCGCGCTGTTGCGATAGGCGGGCTGCTGGTTGAGCTGCTGCATGACTTCCATGCTGGCGGGGCTGTAGAGCGCCTGCTTGAAGGCGTCGTGCAGGATGCGGATGACGGCGGGGTCCATGCCCTTGGGGCCGGCCAGGCCGTATGGCGAAGTGGACACCACGCCGTAGCCGAGCTCTTGCGCGGTGGGCACGTCGGGCCAGCGGGTCGTGCGCTTTTCGCCGAAAGTCACCAGCAGGCGCATCTTGCCGGCGTCCACGAACTGGTCCCAGCCGGTGGCGTCGCTCTGCGCCATGACGTGGCCGCCCAGCAGCGCCTGCTGCATGTCGGCGTTGCCCTTGAAGGGCACGTGGTTGAGCTTGACCTTGGCATTGATGGCCAGTTCCTCCATCAGCAGGTGGGGCGAGGAGCCCACGCCGGTGGAGCCGTAGTCGATGGTGCCGGGCGCCTTGCGCGCGGCCTCGATGTACTCGTTGAAGGTCTTGAAAGGCGAATCCGCGCGCACGGTGAGGCCGAAGGTATAACCGGACAGCCCGATGATGAAGTCGAAATCGTTGATCGGGTGCCAGTTGGTGTGCTGCATGTACGGCATGCGCAGCATGGCCAGCGTATAGAGCGTGATGGTGTAGCCGTCGGGCTTGGCCGTCTTGGCCATGGTGCCCGGGCCCAGCGTGCCGCCCGCGCCGGGGCGGTTTTCCACGACCACGGGCTGGCCCAGCGACTTGGAAGCTTCCTGCGCCAGGATGCGCAGATGGCGGTCGGTGGAGCCGCCGGCCGGGAAGGGCACGATGACCGTAACGGGCTTGGTGGGGAATTGCGGCGTCTGGGCGGCGGCGGGCAGGGCGCCCATCGCCAGGATGCAGAGCAAAGCGCCCAGGCAGGCGCGGCGCAGGGGGGATGCAGGCATGGAAGGTCTCCTCGGGTGGCGGCGTCCCGGTAAACGGGATCTGTGGTTGTGTGGGGAAAGCTTGACGGGGCGCTAGTCGGGAGCGGGCTCGGCCTCGCGCCAGCCGACCCGCACCGGCAGCCGCGCCAGCGACTGGCGCAGCTGCTCGCGCAGCGCGGGCGGGCGTCGGCGCTGGCGCACACGGCGAGCTCGGGACGGGCGTCGTCGGTCAGCCGGAACCAGGGACTGTCCGCCGGGCAGCCCGCGTCGAGCAGGGTGCGCTCGATGAGCGCGCGCACGGTGAAGGCGGCGGCGAGCCGGCGCAGGTCGGGCTTGTAGATCTTGCCCACGTTGGTCATGGGCATGTGCTCGAGCACGATGACCCGCTTGGGCCGGGCGGGGCCTTCGTCCACGTGGCGCGCGGCGTGGACCAGCAGTTCCTCCTCAGTGGCCCGAGCGCCGTCGGCCAGGGTGACGAAGGCCACCGGCAGTTCGCCCGCGTAGGGGTCGGGCGCGCCCACGGCGGCGCACAGGCTCACGGCCGGATGGCGCGCCAGCGCGTCCTCGATGACCTTGGGATCGATGTTGTGGCCGCTCCGGATGATGAGATCCTTGGCCCGGCCCTGCAGGTGCAGGCGGCCCGCATCGTCCAGGAAACCGACGTCGCCGCTGATGAGCCAGCCGTCTTCGGTGAAGGCGCGCGCCGTGTCCTCGGCGTCGAGAAAGCCGGGGATGACGTTGGGCGCCCTGAAGAGCAGCATGCCTGCCTCGCCGGGCGGCAGGTCGCGCGGGGGCTGGCCGGCCGGGGTGTCGAGCGCCGTGACGCGCACTTCCACGTACGGCAGCGGATAGCCCACGCAGTTGACCGGAAAGCGCGAGCCGGGCGGGCTGATGGAGGTGATGCCGGCCATCTCGGTCATGCCCAGGCTTTCGTTGATATGCAGGCCGAACAGGCGCTCGAAGCGGCTGGCCAGCTCGGCGGGCAGGGGCGCCGCGCCGGTGCGGCAGTAGCGCAGCGAGGAGATGTCGGCGCCGTCCAGCGGCACCTCGGCGAGCGCGGCCAGCATCGTGGGCACGCCTTGCAGCGAGGTGACGCGGTGGCGCTCGACCAGCTTCCAGTAGTTGCGCACCACGTCGCGGTTGCGCAGCAGCAGGGTGGTCGGAATGAGGGTGTGCACGCCGGCCGACAGCGCGGCCAGCGAGGCTGGCAGCACGCCCGCCACGTGAAAGAGCGGATAGCCGTTGATGACCACGTCGCCCGGGCCCGCGCCCTGCAATTGCACGGCGGCCCAGGCGCTGAAGACCTGGTTGGCGTGGGTATGTACGGCGAGCTTGGGCGCGCCCGTGGTGCCGCCGGTGTGGAAATACGCGGCCGTGTCGGCGGCGCGGATGACGCGCCCGCTGGCCAGGCGGTCGGCGGGTTGCGCGGCGCGGGCCGCGTTGAAGTCCAGCATGCCTTCGGGCAGCGCGGGGCGCGCGGCCGGGTCTTCGTACCAGGGAGCCACGCGCAGCACGGCGCGCAGCGTGGGCACGCGCTCGCGCAGGGCCAGCGCCTTGGTCCAGGCGCCGCATTCCTGGTCGGAGCCATAGGCGATGAGCACGCGCGCACGGGCCTTGCTCATGAGCGCGGCCAGCTTGTCTTCGGCCAGCAGCGGATTCAGCGGCTGCACGACGCCGGCGGCCTCGCCGCCCCACAGCGCCAGGTGGTATTCCAGGCAGCCGGGCAGCAGGACGGCCACCGCGTCCTGCGCGCCCACACCCAGCGTGTGCAGCAGGTTGGCGGTCTGGTGGATGCCTTCCAGCAGTTCGCGGTAGCTCCAGCAGTCCACCGCGTCGTCCGGATCGGCGGTGCGCAGGAAGGTGAGCGCGGGCCGGTCGCCGAACGCAGCGGCGGAGTTGCGGAAGATCTCGTAGGTGCTCCGCACCGTGAGCGTCTCGGCCAGCGGCCGGGCCGCGATCCGGCGGACGTCTTCCACGCCCCGCACCGGAAACCGCGAGGAAAAGGGGACGCCCGGTCCAGGGACGCCCGGTTCAGGGACGCCCGGTCCAGGGACGCCCGGCGCGGTGTCCCCCGCCACGGGCGCGCCAGGTTCGCGCGCCCCGCTCATGGCCGGCCCAGCGCGATGTAGCGCCGCAGGTGGTGGTCTTCGTCGCCGAACTGGTGGTCGATCATGACGAGGCGCTTGGCGTAGTGCGCGAGCGGCAGTTCCCAGGTCATGCCGATGCCGCCGTGCATCTGGATGCTTTCCTCGGCGACCAGGGTGCCGACGCGGCCGATGGTGGCCTTGGCGGCCGACAGCGCGCGTTCGCGGACGGCGCGGTCGGGGTTGTCCAGGGCCGCCGCGGCGTTGATGACGGCCGAGCGCGCCTGCTCGATTTCCAGCAGCAAGTCGGCCATGCGGTGCTGCAGGGCCTGGAAGCTGCCGATGGGCACGCCGAACTGGCGGCGCGTGCGCAGGTAGTCGAGCGTGGCGTCGCGCGCGCAATCCATGGCGCCCACGGCTTCGGCGCACAGGGCCAGCAGGCCACGGCCCAGTG
>NZ_LHSJ01000286.1:0-5081 GCF_001270295.1 Achromobacter sp. DMS1
GGCTGGCGAGCGCGCCCGCCAGCCAGCGCGCCACATGCTCGGGCAGCGGTTCTCCGGCGTCCGGATCGTCTTCCAGGCGCCGAGCGGCCGCGTCCCGGGCGGACAGGTACACCACGCGCGCGCGAAACAGCGCCACTTCGGCGCGGTCGCGCGCGGTGAGGATAAGGGCCCATTCTTCCCGGACATGGCCGCCGGCCCGCAACGGCGCGACCCGGATCAGGTTCGAGCCGGCGAGGCCGGGCGGCAGCCGGCCCTCCGCATCCCGCACCGCGGAGGCGGCCACCGAGCGCAGCAGGGCCTCGCGCTGGCCGAAGAACAACTGGGCGTTGTAGGCGGCGGCATTCATGCGCCGCCGGTATTTGGAGACTTCGTCGCTGAAAATCCAGTATGCGGCCAGCACGGTGCCGGCCAATATGCAGACGACGAGCGCGCCCGCGAAGAGATGCAGCAGGAATCGGGGAAGTTCTGGGACAGTTGCCTTGGGTGCGTCGGAGGGGCGGAGCGCTGCGATCATGCGGCGGATCATAGAATTCCGAAACTCGGCCCAGATTGAGAATATTCTGAAATACGAACCGGCCGCGCGTTCCGCAACGTGCTGCCGCACAGCGGCCTCAGGGCGTTGTATTTTTAGTTACCAGAATCCGTCCCGGACAGTGTGGTGAAAGGGAATATTTGCCGCTATTCTGTAATCGTCGGACATGTTGTGAAATCCGCGACACGTTTCAGTCCGACGCAATCAGCCAGGCAGTTGTCCCGCGCGCCTCATCGGAGGCGTGCCGTTTTTGCAAGCAAATTCGGAGCGGGTGTCCATGAAACAGCAACTGAAGGTCGGATTGGTGTCGGTCGCGATTCTCGCGGCCGCGGTCGCGGCGGGCGCCTATGTCGCGGCAAAGCCCTCGGCGGCGGGGCCGCCGCAGGTCAAGGTGGGCGACGGCAGGAACGGGCCGGCGGGCATGGCCTGGATTCCCTCCGCGCAATTCCTCATGGGCAACAGTCACAAACTCTCGCAGCCCAACGAGAGGCCGGCGCATCCGGTGCGCCTGAGCGGTTTCTGGATGGACGTGCACGACGTCACCAACGCCGAGTTCCGGCGTTTCGTGGAGGCCACCGGCTACGTCACCACCGCCGAGCGCAAGCCGCGCTGGGAAGATCTCCAGCCCCAGCTGCCGCCCGGCACGCCGCGGCCCGACGACAGCCAGCTCGTGCCCGGCGCCATGGTGTTCGTGGGCACCGAAACCGAGGTCTCGCTGCGCGATTACTCGCGCTGGTGGCGCTACGTGCCGGGCGCCGACTGGCGGCACCCCCAGGGGCCGGGCAGCAGCATCGAGGGCAAGGACGACCATCCCGTCGTGCAGGTGTCGTACCAAGATGCGCAGGCCTACGCCAAGTGGGCCGGCAAGCGCCTGCCGACCGAAGCCGAATGGGAGTACGCCGCGCGCGGCGGCCTGGAGCAGGCCACCTACATCTGGGGCAATGAATTCGAACCCCAGGGCAAGCCCATGGCCAATATCTGGGACACCCAGCAGCAACAGCCGTTTCCCGTGGTGAAAGACGAGAAGATCCAGGTCGGCACCACTGCCGTGGGCACGTATCCGCCCAACGGCTACGGCCTTTACGACATGGCGGGCAACGTATGGCAGTGGACGGCCGACTGGTACCGCGCCGACGCCTTCAGCACGCAGGCGCAGTACCGCGAGCCGCCGCAAGACCCCAAGGGCCCGGCCGACAGCTACGACCCCGACGACGGCAACGTGCCGGCGTCGGCCCCGAAACGCGTGACCCGGGGCGGTTCTTTTCTTTGCAGCGATACCTATTGCATCAGCTATCGCGCCAGCGCCCGGCGCGGCACCGATCCGCTGAACAGCATGTCGCACCTGGGTTTCCGCACGGTGATGACGCCTGAACAGTGGAAGCTGGCGCAGGCCCGCAAGGGCAGCGTCGCCAGCCGCTGAAACCTGGCGCCGGCCCGGCGGGGCGGCGTGTTCGCAAACGCGCGTCACAAGGAAAGGGGCATGGCGAATCGCGAAGGCGTGCTATTGCTGGAGAAGGCGGTATCCGAGTCTGTGCTGGGGCAGCCGGCGGCGATCCGGCTGATCCTCGTGGCGCTGGTGGCCGACGGCCACGTGCTGCTCGAAAGCCTGCCCGGGCTGGCCAAGACCCGCACCGTCAAGGCGCTGTCGTCGCACCTGATGGCCGAGATGAGCCGCATCCAGTTCACGCCGGACCTGCTGCCCTCGGACATCACGGGCGCGGAAATCCTGCGGCAGGACGAACAGGGGCGGCACCGCATCGAGTTCCAGCAAGGGCCGCTCTTCGGCAACCTCATCCTGGCCGACGAGATCAACCGCGCGCCGGCCAAGGTGCAGTCGGCCTTGCTGGAAGCCATGGAAGAGCGGCAGATCACGGTCGGCGGCGTCACGCATCGCATGCCGGCGCTCTTCATGGTGCTGGCGACGCAGAATCCGATCGAGCAGGAGGGCACGTATCCCTTGCCCGAGGCGCAGATGGACCGCTTCCTCATGAAAATCCGGCTCGACTATCCGGACGCCGAAGACGAGATGGCCATGCTGGAGCTCCTGCGCGGCGGCGCGGACAAGACGGCGCAGGGCGGGCCGGCGCCGCTCTCGCAGGAAACCTTGTTCGCCTGCCGGGCGGAAGCCCAGGCCCTGCACGTGGCTCCGGCCGTCGACCGCTACGTGGTGGACCTGGTGAACGCGACGCGCCGGCCGCCGGCCATGACGCGGACCTGGGCCGGTGGATCCAGGTGGGCGCCAGCCCGCGCGGCGCGACGCGCTGCGTCGGCGCGGCGCGCGCGCGCCGCCTCAGCGCCATTCGGCTGGCCTGGCTGAGCCGGGGCCAGCTGGTCGCGGCTGAGCTCCAGCGTGGCCGCCTTGACCAGTTCGTCCAACAGCACCAGCGTGGTGGCGCTGACGATGGGGGCGGTGATGCCCGGCTGCGCGATCTCCCAGGCCAGCGCCGCCTGGGCCGGCGTGCAGCCGGCGTCCTCGGCCACCTCGTCCAGCGCCTTGAGAATGCGCAGCCCGCGCTCGTTCAGGTAGGTTTCCACGATCTTCCTGCCGCGGCGGCTCTTGCCGGCGTCGGCGGCGCTGCGGTATTTGCCCGTGAGAAAGCCGCTGGCCAGCGCGTAGTAGCTGATGGCGCCCAGGTCTTGCGCCTTCACGAGGGCCTGCAGGCCGGATTCGAAGGGCTCGCGCGCGTAGAGGTTGTATTCGGGCTGGATGCTCTCATAGCGGGGCAGGTTGTGGCGCTCGCTCGTGATCAGCGCCTCGGACAGGCGCACCGCGCTGTAGTTCGATGCGCCGATGGCGCGCACCCGGCCGGCCTCGATCTGGCGGGCGTATTCGCCCAGGGTGTCGGTAAGCGGCGTGTCGGGATCGTCGGCGTGGGACTGGTACAGGTCCACGTAGTCGGTCTGGAGCCGCCGCAACGAATCGTCCAGGGCGCGGCGGATGTAGGCGGGCGACAGGCCCTTGGCGTCGGGCCCCATTTCCATGCCGACCTTGGTGGCCAGCAGCACGCGGTCGCGCTTGCCGGTGCGCTTGAGCCACTTGCCGATCAGGGTTTCGGATTCGCCGCCCTGGTTGCCGGAGGCCCAGCGCGAATACACGTCGGCGGTGTCGATGAAGTTGAGCCCGGCGTCCACCAGCGCGTCCAGCAGCGAGAAGGAGCCGGCTTCGTCGACGGTCCAGCCGAAGACGTTGCCGCCGAAAACCAGGGGAGGAATGTGCAGGCCGGAACGGCCCAGTGCGCGTTGCTTCATGGCGGATGCTCCGTAGGAGGGCGGGACGGCGGGCGGCCCGCCCGCGTCCGGTCCGGGAAGTGACGGCCGGGTGCGGCCGCGCCGTTGCGGGGCGACATGCACCATTTCAGGGATTTCCCCCGACGCGGTCGCGCCGGCGACAAGTTAGACTATACGGCTTTATGGCGGGCCGCAGCGCCGGGAAGCCGGCTCCGCCGCCATAACATCAAACAACGAGCAATGAACATACCAGGTTCAAGGAGCTTACCTATGCTGATCGGAAAAAAACATTTTCTGACGGCCGGCGCCATGGCGCTGGCGCTGGCGATCGGCGCGCCGGCCGTGGCGCAGCAGAAATCCGTGGCGGTCACCGCCATCGTGGAGCACCCGGCGCTTGACGCGGTGCGCGACGGCGTCAAGGACGCCCTCAAGCAGGCCGGCTACGAGGCGGGCAAGAACCTGAAGTGGCAGTACCAGAGCGCGCAGGGCAACAACGGCACCGCTGCCCAGATCGCCCGCAAGTTCGTGGGCGACCGCCCCGACGTCATCGTCGCCATCGCCACGCCGTCGGCGCAGGCCGTGGTCGCGGCGACCAAGGACGTGCCCGTGGTGTACTCGGCCGTCACCGATCCGGTGGCTGCCCAGCTCGTCAAGAGCATGGAGCCCTCGGGCACCAACGTCACCGGCGTGTCCGACCTGCTGGCCCTGGACAAGCAGATCGACCTCATCAAGAAAGTCGTGCCCAACGCCAAACGGGTGGGCATGGTCTACAACCCCGGCGAGGCCAACTCCGTGGTGGTGGTCAAGCAGCTCCAGGACCTGCTGCCCAAGTCGGGCATGAGCCTGGTCGAGGCGGCCGCGCCGCGCTCGGTGGACGTGGCCTCGGCCGCGCGCAGCCTGATTGGCAAGGTCGACGTCATCTACACCAACACCGACAACAATGTGGTCTCGGCCTACGAGTCGCTGGTGAAAGTGGGCAACGACGCCAAGATCCCGCTCATCGCCTCGGACACCGACAGCGTCAAGCGCGGCGCCATCGCTGCCCTGGGCATCAACTACCACGACCTGGGCATGCAGACCGGCAAGGTGGTGGCGCGCATCCTGAAGGGCGAGAAGCCCGGCGCCATTCCCTCGGAAACCATCTCCAAGCTGGAGCTCTACGTGAACCCGGGCGCGGCCGCCAAGCAGGGCGTCACGCTGTCCGACGCGCTCCTGAAGTCCGCCGCGCAGGTCGTCAAGTAAGCCTGCCGGCCCGCGACCCCGCCCCGCCCATCCGGGCGGGGTTTTCGTTATTGGAGCGGCCGGGGCCGAGCCCCGCCGG
>NZ_LHSJ01000287.1:0-5067 GCF_001270295.1 Achromobacter sp. DMS1
CCGCCTACGACATCGCGGGCCGGGGCCGGGCCAACGCCGACGCCATGGCCCAGGCCCTGGGCATCGCCTGCCGCATGGGCCTGTCGCACCGCGCGGCCCGGGCCGCCGCCTGAGGCCGTCGCGCCGGTTTCGATTCCTCTTTCACCGCTACGCAGGAAACCTCTCCATGAAGATCAAGTCCGTCCGCGCCCGTGTCTACGAATGGACCGGCAAGACCGTGCCGCCGCAAGGCAATTTCTGCTCCAACGCCATGGACCTGCTGTATTCGCCGCAGGAAACCATGAGCACCTTCCGTTTCCACGGCTGGACGGTGGTGGAAATGGAAACCGACGACGGCATCGTGGGCCTGGGCAACGTCGCCCTGGCGCCGCGCGTGGCCAAGGCCGTCATCGACCAGTACCTGGCGCCCCTGGTCATCGGCCACGATCCCTGGGACTACGAGTACCTCTGGCAGCGCATGTACCGCGCCACGCACGCCTGGGGCCGCAAGGGCGTGACCATGGCCGCCATCTCGGCGGTGGACCTCGCCATCTGGGACATCCTGGGCAAGTCCGTGGGCAAGCCGGTGTTCAAGCTGCTGGGCGGGCGCACCAAGGAGAAGATTCCCTGCTATTACTCCAAGCTCTACCGCACCGACCTGAAAGCCATGCAGCAAGAGGCGCAGACCTATCTGGACCAGGGGTTCACCGCCTTCAAGATGCGCTTCGGCTACGGGCCCGCGCACCTGCAGAAGGGCGTTGTGGAAAACCTGAAATCGGTGGAGGCGGTGCGCGAGGTCATCGGCTACGACACCGACCTCATGCTGGAGTGCTACATGGGCTGGAACGTGGACTATGCCCGGCGCATGCTGCCCAAGCTGGAGAAGTTCGAGCCGCGCTGGCTGGAAGAGCCGGTGATCGCCGACGACATCGACGGCTATGCCGAACTCAACCGGCTGGGGTCGATTCCGATCTCGGGCGGCGAGCACGAGTTCTCGCTGCTGGGCTTCAAGCAGTTGCTCGACCGCAAGGCGGTGTCGGTGGTGCAGTACGACACCAACCGCGTGGGCGGCATCACCGCGGCGCACAAGATCAATGCGCTGTGCGAGGCCCACAGCGTGCCGGTGGTGCCGCACGCGGGCCAGATGCACAACTACCACCTCACCATGAGCACGCTGGCCTCGCCCATGAGCGAGTACTTCCCCATGTTCGACGTGGAAGTGGGCAACGAGCTGTTCTACTACATTTTCGACGGCGAGCCCGTGGCCCGCGAAGGCTTCATCGACCTGGAAGACGACAGGCCGGGCCTGGGCCTGACCCTCAAGACCGAATACCTCGACCAATTCAACATCATCGAGTAGCGCCATGAGCCTCACGCAAGCGCCGCGGTACCGCGGCATTTTCCCGGTGGTTCCCACGCCCTTCACCGAGTCCGGCGAGCTGGACCTGGCGAGCCAGAAGCGTGCGGTGGACTTCATGATCGACTGCGGGGTGGACGGGCTGTGCATCCTGGCCAATTTTTCCGAGCAGTTCGTGCTGGCCGACGACGAGCGCGAGACGCTCACGCGGCTGATCCTGGAGCACGTGGCGGGGCGGGTTCCCGTCATCGTCACCACCACGCACTTCAGCACGCGCGTCTGCGCCGCGCGCAGCCGCCGCGCGCAGGACATGGGCGCGGCAATGGTGATGATCATGCCGCCGTATCATGGCGCCACCCTGCGCGTGCCGGAGCCGCAGATCGTGGAATTCTTCCAGCGCGTGTCCGACGCGCTGGATATTCCCATCATGATCCAGGACGCGCCCGTCAGCGGCACGCCACTGCCGGCGGCCCTGCTGGCGCGCATGGCGCGCGAGATTGCCCAGGTGTCGTACTTCAAGATCGAAACGGCGGGCGCGGCGTCCAAGCTGCGCGACCTGATCGCGCTGGGCGGCGGCGCGGTCGAGGGTCCGTGGGACGGAGAAGAAGGCATCACGCTGCTGCCCGACCTGGACGCGGGCGCCACCGGCTCCATGACCGGCGGCGGCTTCGCCGACGGCATACGCCCCATTATCGAGGCCCACCGGGCGGGCGAGCGCGACGAGGCCTGCCGCCGCTACGAGCGCTGGCTGCCGCTCATCAACTACGAAAACCGGCAGGGCGGCATCCTGACGGCCAAGGCGCTCATGAAAGCCGGCGGCGTCATCGCCTGCGAGGCCGGCCGCCATCCGTTTCCGCCCATGCGCCCCGAGGTGCGGGACGGGCTGCTCGACGCCGCGCGCCGGCTGGATCCGCTGGTGCTGCGCTGGGGACGCTGAAACGGCCCGCCGCCGGCCATTGGGCCGGCAGGCCGAACACGCTGTTCCTCCTGTACGGATAAACAGCGGCGCATGGCCGGTAAAATGACCCGCTCTCCATTTTCGCGGGGGCTTCAGTGCAGCCGGTTATATCAGTGCAGGGGCTGTCCAAGCGCTACGCGTCGGGATTCCAGGCCCTCAGGAACGTAAACCTGGAGATCCGGCGCGGCGAGATTTTCGCGCTGCTAGGACCCAACGGGGCGGGCAAGACCACGCTCATCAGCATCATCTGCGGCATCGTCAACCCCACCGAGGGCAGGGTATGGGCCGACGGCCACGACATCGTCGCGGATTACCGCGCGGCGCGCTCGGCCATCGGGCTGGTGCCGCAGGAAATCTCCACCGACGCCTTCGAAAGCGTCTGGAGCACGGTGAACTTCAGCCGCGGCCTCTTCGGCAAGCCGACCGACCATGCCTACGTGGAGAAGGTGCTGCGCGAGCTGTCGCTCTGGGACAAGAAAGACAGCCGCATCATGGCCCTGTCGGGCGGCATGAAGCGCCGCGTCATGATCGCCAAGGCGCTGTCGCACGAGCCCAAGATCCTGTTCCTGGACGAACCCACCGCGGGGGTCGACGTGGAGCTCAGGCGCGGCATGTGGGACATGGTGCGCCGGCTGCGCGAAAGCGGGGTCACCATCATCCTCACCACGCACTACATCGAGGAAGCGCAGGAGATGGCCGACCGCATCGGCGTGATCCGCAAGGGCGAGATCATCCTGGTTGAGGAAAAGCACGCCCTCATGAAGAAGCTGGGCAAGCGCCAGCTCGCGCTTACGCTCAAGTCGGCGCTGCCCGCCGTGCCCGAGGCGCTGGCCGCCTACGCGCTGGAGCTGGGCGAGGAGGGCCGCAAGCTGGTCTACACCTACGACGAGCAGGGCGGGGCGGCCATCTCCCGGCTGCTGCGCCAGCTCAACGAGCTGGGCATTGAATTCACCGACCTCCACACCTCCGAAAGCTCGCTGGAGGAGATTTTCGTCAGCCTGGTGCACCAGTCATCATGAACTTCTACGCTATCCGCGCCATCTACCGCTTCGAGATGGCCCGCGCCTGGCGCACGCTGATGCAGAGCGTGGCCTCGCCCGTCATTTCCACCTCGCTGTATTTCGTGGTGTTCGGCTCGGCCATCGGCTCGCACATGGTGCAGATCGACGGCGTGAGCTACGGCGCTTTCATCGTGCCCGGCATGATCATGCTGTCGCTGCTCACGCAGAGCGTGGCCAACGCCTCGTTCGGCATCTACATGCCGCGCTTCCAGGGCACCATCTACGAAATCCATTCCGCGCCCATCTCATATCTGGAGATCGTGATGGGCTACGTGGGAGCGGCAGCCAGCAAGTCCATCATCCTGGGGCTCATCATGCTGGCGACGGCGCGCCTGTTCGTGCCGTTCGGCATCGCGCATCCGCTGGCGATGATCGGCTTCCTGGTGCTGACCTCGATCACATTCAGCCTGTTCGGATTCATCATCGGGATCTGGGCCGACGGCTTCGAGAAGCTGCAGATCATCCCGCTCATGATCATCACCCCGCTTACCTTCCTGGGCGGCACCTTCTATTCCATCAAGATGCTGCCGCCCTTCTGGCAGACCGCCACGCTGTTCAATCCGGTGGTCTACCTGGTGAGCGGGCTCCGCTGGTCCTTCTATGGCGTGGCCGACGTCAGCCTGGGCGTGAGCGTGGGCATGACGCTGGCCTTCCTGGCGCTGTGCATGTTCGTGGTGCGCTGGATCTTCAAGACCGGCTACCGCCTCAAGACCTGATCATGGGCGCACGGCGCGCCAGGCCGTCGAAGGCGTCCAGCAGGCGCTCGCGCCATGCGTACACCGCGTCGCCTTCGTCGAGCAGGGCGTGCGCGCTGGTGCAGCGCGCCCACATGAACATGCCGAAGACGGCATAGTCCGCGTAGGCGGGCTGGTCGCCGGCCAGGTAGGGCTGGCGCTCCAGCGTCTGGCGCAGCGGCTGCAGGGCCTGGCGGAACAGCCCGATCTGCGCCTCGTAGCCGGGCGGCAGCTCTTCCAGCGGGCCGAAGCGCTTTTCGCGCGTGGCGCGGAAATAGTCCTTGTCTTTTTCGTGGATCAGCGCGTGGATGGAGGGCAGCAGCAGGCGCGCCAGGATGGGCACCAGCGTGGCGTCGGCCCAGCCGTTCGCGAAACGCGACACGCCGCGGCCGATGGCGCCACCGAAGAGAGAGGGGCGGTCGGGGTAGCGGTCTTCGAGATGGCAGGCGATGCGCCAGGAATCGCTCACCGTGGTGTCGCCGTCCACCAGCACCGGCACCAGCTTCTGCTCCGAGAAGGCAATGGCTTCCTTCTCGGTGAAGCGCCAGGGCACGGTGCGCACGGCCAGGCCCTTGTGGGCCAGCGCCATGCGCGTTTTCCAGCAATGCGGGCTGAAGCGCAGCGATTCGTCGGCGCCGGCAAGGTCGTAAAGAATGCGTTCCGCGGTCACGATACAGGGACTCCCGTGATGGATTGAGGGGCTGATGCGCCGCAACAGCATAACGCCGCGACCCTGTATGCGCGACGGCGCCGGGGGAGCCCGGCCCGGCTCGCGCCGGTGCAGGCGGCCGGTGAATTCGTCCACGATGATGACTTCGCCGTCCTGCACCACGTATTGCTGTCGCGGAAGAACAGCGTGTGGGCGCGCAGCGCCACCATGAGGTGGTGCATCAGGGCGATGTGGCGCGGGTCGTACAGCGATTCGCCCTCGGGCAGGATGCCCAGGCGCGCCAGGATGGCCTCGGCGTTCTCGTGCCC
>NZ_LHSJ01000288.1:0-5034 GCF_001270295.1 Achromobacter sp. DMS1
CCTCGCCTCGGGCGGCAGCACCCTGCGCGACTACGTGGGGGCCACGGGCGAGCCGGGCGCCTATTTCGAGATACACGCGGCGGTGTACGAGCGCGAGGCGCAGCCCTGCCGCGCCTGCGGCGCGCCCATCCGCCGCATCGTCCAGGGACAGCGCGCCACGTATTACTGCCCGAGGTGCCAACGCCCTTGAATCCCCGTAAAAACCCCACCTGTTTGTTTATAGCAAACGTATTGCACAAACACTAACGCGGGGCTATAGTCCCTTCCATGCCCTTATTCCTATAAAAGTGGAAGGAGTCCCCATGAGCAAGCAATTCGCCTCGCACGCCGACCTCGCCGACAAGGTCGTGTCGTTCGAAAAGCTGTCCGACAACGCCTATGCCTACACGGCCGAGGGCGATCCGAACACGGGCGTCATTATTGGCGACGAGGCCGTCATGGTGGTCGACACCCAGGCCACCCCGGTCATGGCGCAGGACGTGATCCGCCGGATCCGCGAAGTGACCGACAAGCCCATCAAGTACATCCTGCTGTCGCACTACCACGCCGTGCGCGTGTTCGGCGCCTCGGCCTACAACGCCCAGGAAATCCTGGCCAGCCGCGACACCTACGATCTCATCGCCGAGCGCGGCGAACAGGACAAGGCCAGCGAAATCGGCCGTTTCCCCCGCCTCTTCCGCAACGCCGAATCCATCCCGCCCGGCCTGGTGTGGCCCACCATGACCTTCAAGGGCGAAATGACGGTCAACCTCGGCAACCTCGAGGTCCGGCTGCTGCAGGTCGGCCGCGGCCACACCAAGGGCGACACCATCGCCTGGCTGCCCGAGCAGAAGATTCTTTTCGCGGGCGACCTGGTCGAGTACCAGTCCACGCCCTATTGCGGCGACGCCTACTTCCGCGACTGGCCCTCCACGCTGGACGCGCTGGCCGGTTTCGAGGCCGACAAGATGGTGCCGGGCCGCGGACCGGCCCTCAAGAACGCCGAGGAAGTGCGCAAGGGCCTGGCCGGCACCCGCGCCTTCCTCACCGACCTGTATGGCGCGGTGAACCGCGGCGTGGCCGACGGCAAGGACCTGAAGACCATCTACCGCGAAGTCTACGACTTCATGAAGCCGCGCTACAGCGACTGGGTGATCTTCGACCACTGCATGCCGTTCGACGTTTCGCGCGCCTACGACGAGGCGAGCGGCATCGAGCACCCGCGCATCTGGACGGACAAGCGCGACCTCGAAATGTGGAAGCAGCTCGAAGGCTGAGAGGGCTCCACCCCCGAAGCGCCTGCGGCGCTTCCCCTTCGAGGGGAGCCCGCCCAGGGGAGCGCGCCGGCGGAGCCGGAGCCGCGGCCCCCGCCCGGAGAAGCGTCGCGCCTGGCTGCGCGAGGCCCGCGGCGCGTACTGCCGGGCCGCGGGCAACGCGCCTGCGGCTGGCGTAGCGAACAAAAAACAAAACGAACCCACCCAGGAGACAGACGTGGGAGACATCGATTACCAGGCGATGGAGTTCGCCTATGAAAAATGCGCCGACCAGGCCGCGGGACAGCGCGTCACGCACCCGGTGGTGGTGGTGGGCGCGGGCCCGGTCGGGCTGAGCACGGCGCTGGACCTGGCCCGGCGGGGCTTGCGCGTGGTGGTGCTGGATGACGATTTCCGGCTTTCCACCGGCTCGCGCGCCATCTGCTTCTCCAAGCGCACGCTGGAGATCTGGGACCGCCTGGGCGTGGGCCAGCGCATGGCCGAGAAAGGCGTGTCGTGGAACGTGGGCAAAGTGTTCTTCCGCGACCGCGAGGTGTGGCGCTTCGACCTGCTGCCCGAACCGGGGCACCGCCGTCCCGCGTTCGTCAACCTGCAACAGTACTACGCCGAAGGTTTTCTCTACGAGCATGCGCGGCAGCAGCCGAATATCGACCTGCGCTGGAAGAACAAGGTGGTGGCGCTGGAACAGACCGGCGACGGCGTCTGCCTGACGGTGGAAACGCCCGACGGCCCTTACGCGCTGCACGCGCAATGGCTGATCGCCTGTGACGGAGCGCGCTCGCCGGTGCGCGCCATGCTGGGCCAGGAAAGCCACGGCCGCGTCTTCCGCGACCGCTTCCTCATCGCCGACGTGAAAATGCAGGCGGACTTTCCGGCCGAGCGCTGGTTCTGGTTCGACCCGCCCTTCCATCCGAACCAGTCCGTGCTGCTCCACATGCAGCCCGACAATGTCTGGCGCATCGACTTCCAGCTCGGCTGGAACGCCGATCCCAAGGAAGCCGTCAAGCCCGAGAATGTGCTGCCCCGCATCCGCGCGCTGCTGGGGCCCGATGCGCAATTCGAGCTGGAATGGGTAAGCGTGTACACCTTTGCCTGCGAACGCATGGACAAGTTCCGCCACGGCCGCGTGCTGTTCGCCGGCGACGCCGCGCACCGCGTGTCGCCGTTCGGCGCGCGCGGCGCCAACAGCGGCGTGCAGGACGCCGAGAACCTGGCCTGGAAGCTCGCCCTGGTGTTGACGGGCAAGGCGCCCGAGCCGCTCATCGACACCTACTGCGCCGAACGCGAGTACGCGGCCGACGAGAACATCCTCAACTCCTCGCGCTCCACCGATTTCATCACGCCCAAGAGCGACATCAGCCGCAGCTTCCGCAACGCGGTGCTCAACCTGGCCAAGCGCCATTCGTTTGCGCGCGCGCTCGTCAACAGCGGCCGCCTCTCGCTGCCGGCCACCTATGCGGACTCGCCGCTGAACACGCCCGACCAGGACGCGTTCGGCGGACGCCTGCGGCCCGGCGCGGTGGCGCTGGACGCGCCGGTGCGCGTGGCGGGCGAGGACGGCTGGTGGCTGTCGCAGCTGGACAGCGGCTTCGCGCTCGCCCTCTTCTGCTGCGACCGGCTGCCCGATGCCGCGGCCGTGCAGGCCCTGCAGGCGCTGAGCATGGCCGCGACGCCGGTCAAGCCGCTGATCGTGACCAGCGCCGAGTGCGACGCCCCGGCCCTGCCCCCGGGCATGACGCACGTGGTGGACAGCGCGGGCCTGCTCGCCCAGCGCTACGACGCGCGCCCCGGCACGGCCTACCTGCTGCGCCCGGACCAGCACGTCGCGGCGCGCTGGCGCGCGCTGGACGCCGCCGCCGTCAACGCCGCCCTGCGGCGCGCCATCTGCGCCTGATCCCGAAAAGAGGCAGCCATCATGCTCATCACCGAAACCAACCTGCCCGCGCCGGACGATTTCTACGAGGCGCTGATCGACATCCACCGCGACCTGAGCCTGGAGCAGAGCCAGGAGCTCAACGCCGCGCTCATCCTGCTGCTGGCCAACCATCTCGGCGACATGGAACTGCTGCGCGAAGCCCTGCGGCTGGCGCGGGAATCCGTCGTCAGCGCGTAGCGTCGCGCCGTCCCGCCCCGGCCCGCGCGACAGGCGCCTGCTGCCCGTCGGCGCCGAACACCTCCGCGATCAGGCCGCGCAGCCACTGGCTGCCGCCGTCGCGGTCGTAGCGGCGCTGCCAGTACATATTGGTCTGCAAGGGCGGCACCTTGACCGGCGGTGCGATGTAGCGCAGGCCGAACGGGCCGGCCGCGCTGGCGGCGAGCTTTTCGGGCACCGTGGCCAGCAGGTCGGTCGCGCTGACGATATACGGCACGGCCGAGAAATGCGGCACGCTGAAATGCTCGGCCAGCACGAGGCCCGCGCGTTCCATGGACTGGTTGACCTGCCCGTAGGGCGCCGCGCGCGACACGATGAGGTGGCGCTCGGCGCGGAAAGCCTTCAGGCTCATGCCCGCATGGGCCGTGGGATGTCCCTGGCGGAACAGCGTGGCATAGCCCTGCCGGAACAGCATGCGCTGCATGACGCCGGCGCCCATGTCGTCGAAGGCGCCCACGGCCAGGTCGATGCGCCCGGCCTCCATTTCGCGCTGCAGATCCGGCCCCTGGGTGCGCACGGAATCGATGCGCACGCCCGGCGCGAGCTGGGCGCAGGCTTCCATGAGGCGCGGCATGAAGTGGATTTCGCCCACGTCCGACATGGCCACGCGGAAGCGCCGCCTGCTCGCGGCCGGGTCGAAGGCGTTCTGGTCCTGCAGGGCGCGCGACAGCGTGGCCAGCGCCTCGCTCACCGGCCCGGCCAGCCTTTCCGCGCGCGGCGTGGGCTGCATGCCCTGGCCGGTGCGCACGAAGAGTTCGTCGCCGAAGGCGGCGCGCAGGCGCCGCAGCGCATTGCTCGCCGCGGGCTGGGTCAGGTCCATGCGGCGCGCCACCGCCGAGATGTTGCGTTCTTCGAGCAGATGCTGGAACACCAGCAGCAGGTTCAGGTCCACATCGCGCAGACTGGCCATGGCGCTTCCTCATTATTCACGGAATTTATAGTTTCTATTTTCGCATTCCCGTAGCCGAGGGGCCGGATTTTGCCGAAAATGGCCTATCGGCGCGCGGGACGAGACTCTCGCCCGCGCCCCCGGACACCGTAATGCGCGGCCATGCACCGCGCCGCCGCCCAGGAGGAACCCATGGAACTGAAATACCAGACCGGCTTCGGCAACGATTGCGCCACCGAGGCGCTGCCCGGGGCCCTGCCCGTCGGCCGCAATTCGCCCCAGCAATGCCCGTACGGCCTGTATGCCGAACAGCTATCGGGCACCGCCTTTACCGCGCCGCGCAGCGAAAACCGCCGCTCCTGGCTGTACCGCATCCGCCCCGGCGCGCAGCACAAGCCCTTCGAGGCGTTCGACGGCGCGCCCGGCTGGCTGAGCGACTTCGGCACGGGCCCGGTCACGCCGAACAGCTGCGCTGGRGCTTGCAACTGCCGGCGTGCCGCCCGGCTATTTCATGGCGCTGGCCCTGCATGGGACAGTGCCGGAAGCATCGCGCACTACAGCGATGCCTTCAACGCGCCGCCTGAGCCAGCCGCGAAGGCGGCGGCGTTTTAATTCGGCTATTGGCCTTGAACACCGGGCGCGGCCACTGTCGCACCCGGATTTCGCGTCACCGCGCCCAGGGCGGAACGGCCTGGGCGCGGTGCTGATCGCGGTTATTCCTTCGTCTCGATGCGCCACCA
>NZ_LHSJ01000289.1:0-5024 GCF_001270295.1 Achromobacter sp. DMS1
CACATCCGCCCGGACCTGTTCGTGGCGCTGGACCGGGCGGTGCGCGCGCAGCAGCTCGACCGGGCGCGCGCCTGTTCCATGCGCTTGCGCCGGTGATACGGCTGGCGTTCGCGGAGCCGAACCCCGGCCCCGTCAAGGCGTTGCTCGCGCACCAGGGCTGATGCGCGCCGAACTGCGTGCGCCGATGCCGGCGGCGAGCGCCGCGCTCGCGGCGCGCATCGCGGCCGCCGCGGCCGGGCTGGACCGGCGCTTTCCCGCGGGTTGAGCGGCGCGCGTCGGGGTTTGTGGTGTCTGGAATCATTTGGTAAATATTGGCGCGTCCGCCGCGGGCGGGATTGCTTATGATGCGCCCATTCCCCGGGTGAGCCCTCGACATGGCCCAAGCTTTTGAAGCGCTTTCCGCCTGGCAGGTCATGTTGGCGGGCCTGCTGTTCTTCGGCGGCATCTATCTTCTGTCCGGCGCCGCCACCTGGCTGCTCACGCGCCGCATCCTGCCGGCGCTGGGCATCGGCAGGCCGCTCGATCCGCGGCCGCTGGCGCCTGGCCAGCTGCGGCGCGAACTCATCCAGTCCGGCGTGTCGGTGCTGCTCTTCGGCACCGGCATGATCTTTCCCTGGGGCCTGCTGCAGCTGGGCTGGGCGCGTCTGGACCCGGATGCCGGCCCGGGGCGGATCGCGCTGGAGATCCTGTTCCTGCTCGCCTGGAACGACGTGCATTTCTGGATTAACCACCGCTTGCTGCATACGCGGGCGCTCAGGCGCTTTCACCTGCCGCACCACCGCTCGGTGGTGACCACGCCGTTTTCCACCTACAGCTTCCATCCGGTGGAGGCGCTGATGCTGGGCAACGTCATCCTGCTGCCCATGGTGCTGCACGACTTCAGCTTCTGGTCGCTGTTTTCGGTGCCGCTCTTCAGCCTGTTCTTCAACTGCGTGGGCCACGCGAACTACGATTTCTTTCCCGGGGTGTCCCATGCGCACTGGTTTGCCGCGAGCCGGCGGCATCACCTGCACCACGCCTGCTATCACGGCAACTACGGGTTCCAGTTCACGTTCATGGACCGCTTGTTCGGCACGCGGCTCGCGGCCGACGCGGCCGAGGCCCAGTTGCGCGCGCACGAACGGCGCCAGACGGCGCAGGGCCTGCGTCCTGAGCGCATGCGGCCGCCCCGCCTGCGCAACCGGCGCGACTGGCAGAGCCTGGCCTACCTGGCGGCGCTGCCCGCCCTGGCGGCCTGGCAGTGGGCGCACGGATTCCGGTGGCCGCTGTACGGGCTGATGCTGTTCCTGACGCTGGGCATCGGCGTTATTCACCACAATCACACACACCTGCGCATGTGGCGCGGGCGCGCCGCGAACCGCATCACCGATTACGTCATCACGCTGCTGCAGGGGCACCCCACTTTCGTGTTCTTTCCGGCGCACGTGGCCAACCACCACCGCCACAAGCACGGTCCGCGCGACGCGCGCGCACGTATCGGTTCGGGGGCGACACCAATCATCTCTGGGGCTATCTCATCCATCCCGCGCAGGCGGTGTGGGTGCTGTATCCGCTCTTTTTCGCCTGGCTGGGCCGGCTGCGCCGCCGCCGGCGGCGTGTGGCGCTATTGCATGGGCCAGTACGCGGCCTGGCTCGGGCTGTGGGGCGGCCTGCTGGCGCTGGACCCGGCCAAGGCGCTGCTGTATGTCATCGTGCCGCAACTGCACGGGCTGCACTGGCTGCTGGCCACCAACTACCTGCAGCACGCGCATGCCGATGGCGGGCCGCAGCGCGTCGCCCGCCTGAGCTACGCGCGCAATTTCGAGGGGCTGGTCAATCCGCTGCTTTTCAATATCGGCCTTCACACCGCGCATCACGAAAATCCGCGCGCGCACTGGTCGGAGCTGACCGGCCTGCATGACGGACCATGCGGCCGTCCTCGGCCGGATGCGGCCGTTGGGGGCGAAGAAGTCGTGGATGGGCATGGCCTTCATTTGCTTCATGACGGCGGCGGTTTCGTCCGTGCCGGCCGCCTGCACCGCTTTCAGGTAATGCATGACGGAGGAGTAGGTGCCGGCCTGGCTCATGTTGGGCATTTTCTTGAGCTTGTCATAGTAGCGCTGCGACCATGCCCGGGTCTGGTCGTTCATGTCCCAGTAGAACGCCTCGGTCAGGGTGAGGCCCTGGGTGGCTTCCAGGCCGATGGCATGGATGTCGTTGATGTACAGCAGCAGGCCGGCCATTTTCTGTCCGCCCTTGGTGAGGCCGAACTCGCTGGCGGCCTTGATGGCGTTGACGGTGTCGCCGCCGGCGTTGGCCAGGCCGATGATCTGGGCCTTGCTCGCCTGGGCCTGCAGCAGGTACGAGGCGAAATCGCTGGCGCCCATGGGGTGCCGCGAGGCGCCCAGCACCTTGCCGCCGTGCTGCTCGATGACCTCGGTGGCCGAAGCCTGCAGCGTGTGCCCGAAAGCATAGTCGGCCGTCAGGAAATACCAGGTCTTGCCGCCATGCTCCACGTTGGCGCGCGCGTGGTGTTGGCCAGCGACCAGGTGTCGTAGGTGTAGTGGACCGAATACGGCGAGCACAAGTCGTTGGTGATGCGCTCGGTGCCGGGCCCGCTGAACATCACGATTTTCTTCTTCTCGCGCGCCACTTCCAGCACGGCCAGGGCCGGCGCGGAACCGGCCACGTCCATGATGGCGTCCAGGTGCTGCGTGTCGAACCACTCGCGCGCCTTGGCCGAGGCGAGGTCGGCCTTGTTCTGGTGATCGACGGTAAGCAATTCGATCTTCTTGCCGAGCACGGCGCCGCCGAAATCGGCGATGGCCATCTCGGCGGCCGTGACGCTGCCCTTGCCGGTCACGTCGGCGTAGACGCCGCTCATGTCCAGAATCAGGCCCAGCCGCACCACGTCATCGGAAATCGCGGGCGCGGGCTGTGCGTGGGCGGGCAGGGCCGGCAGGGCGGCCAGGGACAGGACGGCGAGGGTGCTGCGTAACGGCTGCGAAATCCGGGGCTTCTTTCGATGAAACATGGCTTGTCTCCCGTTATGCGGATTTATGGTTCGAAGCGGCGGTTGCTGCGGCATGTCGCAAATGACGATGGCGGGCGGCGGTCTCCTGGGTAGTGGAAAAGAAAAGGGGCGGGTTCAGCGGTCCGACAGCAGGTCGAACTCCATGCGCACCTTGCGGAACGGGAACTCGAGGCGGGCGTAGTACACCACCCGGCCGTCGATGCAGGCGTAGCGGCGGATCTCGGCCACCGGCGAGGACACCGGAATGCCCAGCGATTCGGCGGACTCCTGGCCGGCCTCGATCACGTTGAGCACCTGCCTGGCCTCGCTGATGCGCGCGCCGTAGTATTGGTCGAGCACCGGCGCCACGGTGCTTTTCTGCATGCGGGCGCGATGCTTGCGGAAGAGCCCGCTGTCGATGAACACCTCGCTGTAGCAGAAGGGGCCGGCCTGCGTGGTGTGGACGCGGCGCAGGTACTGGAAGCGGCCGTCGCGCCGCGCCGCGCAGGTGCACTGCCCAGCGTGTCGGGCAGCGGCGAGTCCGCGCTCGATTCCACCAGCGCACGGTGCCGAGCTGGTTGCTGAGTTCCACGGTTTCGGCCCAGGTCTTGGGAATGAGCAGCGTGGGGGTTTCGGGCAGCGCCGCGTTGACGAAAGTGCCCGAGCCGCGTGAGCGGCGGATCAGGCCGTCTTCTTCCAGCATGCCCAGCGCCTGGCGCACCGTGGCGCGCGAAATGCCGTAGGTCTGCGTCAGCGACTCCAGCGGCGGAATCTGCTGTCCCGGCTTCCACGTCCGGTTCTGGATGTGGCTGCGGAACAAAGCGGCCGCCTGCAGATACAGGGGCTGGGGGCTGTGCGAGAAGAGTTTGCGCGCGGACATGGAAAAGGCCGGGGGTCAGGACGAGGCCGCCAGCATAGCCTCGGCCATCTCGCGCAGTCTATGTTTCTGGATCTTGACCGAGTTGGCGCTTTCCACGGAAGGGAACGCCTGCAGCGCCGAGAAGCCCGCGGGCACCTTGAAGCCGGCCATGGCCGCCTTGCAGGCGGCCGTCCAGCCGGCCGGATCGGGCTGGGCGCCGTCGTGCAGCAGCACGAAAGCATAGGGCACGGTCTTGCCCTGCTTCATGGCGCCCACCACCTGGCAGGCGCGCACGCCGGGCAGCGATTCCACCACCTGCTCGATCTCCACCGGGTTCACCAGGAAGCCCGCCAGGCGCAGGGAATCGCCCATGCGGGTCTGGAACACGAACTGGCGCGGCGAGAGCGTGTAGCCCAGATCTCCCGTCTTGAAATAGCCGTCCTCGGTGCAGGCGGCCGCCGTGGCTTCGGGGTTGTCCAGATAGCCCAGCATCAGGCTGGGCGAGAGGATTTCGATTTCGCCCGATTCGCCGTGCGGCAGGATCTGGCCGGTGGCCGGATCGCGCGCGCGCGCCGCGGGCTCGGGGTAGATGAGCGTGCCGCCCGGCAGGTAGCGGGCGGCGGTGTCGCCTTCGGCCGGCGTGCGCGGCTGGGCGGCCACCAGCGCGATCAGCTCGCTGGACCCGTACAGCCCGGTCAGCGGCACGCGGGCGTCGCGGGCCAGGTCCAGCAGGTTGTCCAGTGCCGGCGTGAAGCTGGCGAATCCGAACAGCCGGGCCGAGGAGAAATCGTCCGGGCCGGCGGCGGCCTGCATCATGCCGACCAGCGCCTCGTTGTTGGCGTAGGTGTGCGTGACCCGATGGCGCTTGACCGCCCGCGCCGCGCCGGCGGCGTCGAACACCGGCTCGCACGCGACCGGCACGCCGGCCGCCAGGCCGCCCGCCAGCGTGGCGAAGCCGAAGGCGCCGCAGAACGGCGCGCTGGCGAGCACGCAGGCATCGTCGCTGTAGCCGTAGGCCCGCGCGATGGCGTCGCCGTGCGCGAGCAGGGTGCGCTGGTCGTGCAGTACGAACTTGGGCTTGGAGGTGGTGCCGGACGTGGTGAAGCACAGCACGCCGGCGTTGGGCGCGGCCGCGGGCGGCTGCTGCGGGGCGCGCCAGCAGCACGTCATAGC
>NZ_LHSJ01000029.1:0-30926 GCF_001270295.1 Achromobacter sp. DMS1
GCTGCGGCGCGGCCTGGCCGCCCTTCTTCCATTCGCTCGCCTGCACCGGCGCGCCGGGGCGGATCTTCTGGAACCCTTCGACCACGACCACGTCGCCGGCCTTCAGCCCGCTGGTGACGATCCATTCGGTCCCGAGGGCGCCGCCGGTGGTGACGGGCACCTGCTCGATCTTGTTGTCTTTCACGAGCATGAGGCTCTGGCGGCCGTCGGCCGTGCGCTGCAGCGCCTGCTGGGGCACCAGCAGGGCCTGGTCGTTCACGCCCTGCTCCAGGCGCACGCGCACGTACATGCCTGGCAGCAGGATCTGGTCGGGGTTGGGCACCTCGGCGCGCAGGTTCACCTGGCCGGTGGTGGGATCGACGGTAATGCCGGTGAAGAGCAGCTTGCCCGGATGCGGGTATTCGGAGCCGTCTTCGAGCACCACCGTGGCGCGCGCGGCGTCCTTGCCCACCTGCTGCAGCCTGCCGCTGGCGAAGGCGCGGCGCAGCTCGGCCAGGTCGGTGGTGGACTGGGTGAAGTCCACGTAGATGGGATCGAGCTGCTGCACGGTGGCCATCTGGGTGGCCGAAGCGGCTTCGACCAGCGCGCCCTCGGTGACCAGCGGCTTGCCGATGCGACCCGTGATGGGCGAAACCACGTCGGTATAGCCGAGGTTGATGGACGCGTTTTCCTGGTTGGCCTTGGCGGCGGCGACGGCGGCCTCGGCCTGGCGGTACGAAGCCACGGCGTTGTCGTATTCCTGCTTGCTGACGGCGTTGGCCTTGACCAGCGGCCCGTAGCGGTCGGCCAGCACCTTGGCGCTGTACAGGTTGGCCTGCGCCTGCTTGAGCTGGGCCGTGGCCTGATCGTACGCGGCCTTGTACGGCGCGGGGTCGATCTTGAAGAGGAGCTGGTTCTCCTTGACGTCGCCGCCCTGCTCGAAGGCGATTTTCTGGACGATGCCGGTGACGCGGGCGCGGATCTGCGCGTCGCGCACCGCGTCGACCCGGCCGGGCAGGTCGGAGACGATGGGCGCGCGCTTGGGCGCGACCGTGATGACGCTTACCTGCGGCATGCCGGGATTCATTTTCGGCTTCTCGCCGCACCCTGCCAGCATGAGCGCCAGCAAGCCGCCGCATACCGCCAGACCCGAAACACGTTTAGGCATTACCCGCATCGAAAACTCCCGCGTAGTGAGACGCGCCATGCCCATGCGGCGCGCGCCGCGACGGTTCGTCGCTGCCGCGGATCGCAGGGGCGCTGTCGCAACGTTTGATCGCAACGTCAGACTGCGTTGTTCTTCTTCGTGCCGGCCGGGGCCGGGACACGGCGACAGGCGCGACGACCCGCGCCTGAATAGCCCATTAATGTAACTCAGTTATTGGGGAAATCACTGAGACAACCGCGTTCTTGCAGCGGCCGCGCGAACTTGTTGAGAAGGCAACCACGGGCTCAACTCCGCTTGCCGTTGCGGTGGATGTCGTGGGCGATGAAGCAGCTTTCTTCGGTGGGCTTGTCCAGGACGCCCGGCTTGGCCAGCGTGAGGCGGATGTCGCTCAGGCCGGATTCCCAGTGCTCCCGCATGGCTTCGGTGCCGAATTCGTAGTCCTTGGAATAGCGCTCGCGGTGCTTGGACTCGTAGATGAGGTTGACGATGTTGGTGGCCGGCGTGTGCGCCAGCGCCCGGATGTCGGCCAGGCCGCGCGCATTGCGTTCGGCCGCCGGCAGCTTCTCCAGCACGCGCTGCAGGCTGTGGCGCAGCTTGAGCACGTTGCGCAACTGGTCGGTGATCAGGCGCGTGCGGCTGGAATACTGGATGTCCTTCTGGCGCTCGGCCACCTCTTCCAGCGTGGTGGGCAGCCCCCCGCGCGCGGGCCAGAGATCGACCTGGAAGGCCAGCGTGTCGCGCAGGCTTTCGCTGGAGAACAGATGCGCCAGCGGCGTATTGGAAACCAGGCCGCCGTCCCAGTAGTGCTCGCCGTCGATCTCCACCGACGGAAATCCGGGCGGCAGCGCGCCGGAAGCCATGATGTGCTCCGGCCCCAGCGCATGGCGCGAAGTGTCGAAATACGCGAAGTTGCCCGAGCGCACATTCACCGCGCCCAGGCTCACCCGGACCGCCCCGCTGTTGAGCAGCTTGAAATCCACGTACTGCCGCAGCGTGTCGCGCAGCGGCGACGTGTCGTAGAAACTGGTGGAGGCGGCGCCGCGCCCGCGCAGCCAGTACGGCGGCGGAAAGCGCGGCTTGAAGAAACCGGGCTGGCCCGAAAGGAGCGCCTGGAAGGCCGAGAGCTGCCCGTTCATGGCAGGCGAGCCGAAGCCGAACGGAATGCCCTCGAACATGCCGGCCAGCGTCTCGCCCCAGGGGATGGACGCGAACCCGGTGGGACGGCAAATGCTTTCCCAGAAGCCGCGCAGCCGCGCCACGCGCTCGTCTTCGGGCGAACCGGCGATGATGGCGGCGTTGATCGACCCGATGGAAATGCCGGAGATCCAGTTGGGGCGGATGCCCGCCTCGTGCAGGCCCTCGTAGACCCCGGCCTGGTAGGCGCCGAGCGCGCCACCGCCCTGCAGGACGAGGGCCACCGTATCGTAGTCGGGCATGCCGCCCTTCTTGCCGGAACGCGATGCGACGCGCGCAGTCATGTGGGGCCCTCCGCTTCAGCGTTGCGTCTTATCGGGCACCTGCGGCGCGGCCACGCCGGCCCTGAACGGGAATTGCGCGTAGATCTGCGCCATGACCTTCTCCACGCTCTGCTCCGAGGCCGCCGCGGCAGGATCGCGCACCTCGCCCTCCGCCACGCCTTCCCAGACGAGCTGGCGGCGGCGCGCGTCGACGATGTCCACGTTCAGGGTGCCCTCGGTGTACTGGTAGACCTGGTCGCCCCAGCCGTAGCCGGGCCAGCCGCCATAAAAGCCGGCGCGGTAGCCGTAGTACGGGCCCATGGGCGGCGGCGCGGGCGAGACTTCCGTTTTCTGGCGCAGCTTGGCGTTGAAATTGACGAGCAGGTCGGGGCTCGCCGCGCTGTACACGTAGCCGCGCATCTCCATCTGCGAGCGGGCGGCGTTTTTCAACCGCTCGGTGAGCAGCGTGCTGTAGCCGGCCTTGTCGGTGCCCAGGGGCGACATGAACCCGAACGTGCGGTAGCGCGCGAAATCGGCCGCGTGGTCGTAGTCGCTGCGCACCGTGGGCCCGGAGGCGCAGGCCCCCAGCACGAAGGAAAGGGAACCAGCCGCCAGCATCTTCAGTGCATTCATCATGTGACTCCGGGGTCGCGAGGCCAGGACATATTGCCGCGAAGCGGGCAAAGTTTCAATGATTTCTCATTCTCATCGACGGCCTCGCCCTCCATTACACTCACGCTGTCTTCCCGCCGCTTCCCCGCCAATGCCTGAAGTGAAACCCACCCCCATTCCGCCCGTGCGGGCGCTGGAACTCGACGGCTCCATCTGGCTGCGCTCCGGATCCCAGAACTGGGGCGGCAAGAGCCGCATCGACCTGCTGGCGCAGATCGACGCCACGGGCTCCATCACCGCCGCCGCGCGCGCCGTGGGCATGAGCTATAAAGGCGCCTGGGACGCCATCGACGCCATGAACAACCTGGCCGGAGAACCGCTGGTGCTGCGGCGCGGCCGGCGGCAAGGCGGCGGCGGCACGCAGCTCGCCGACGCGCGCGCGCGCTCATCGCCACCTTCCGCGTCCTGGAGGCCGAGCACCGCAAATTCATGGACAACCTGGCGCGCGCCGGCGTGGACGCCAGCGGCGACATCGACCTTATGAGGCGTTTCATGCTCAAGACCAGTGCACGCAACAAGCTGCTGGGCACCGTGATCGACATCCGGCCCGGCGCGGTCAACGACGAAATCCGGCTGCGCATCGCGGGCGGCCAGACCATCGCCGCCACCATCACCCGCGAAAGCACCCGCGAGCAGGGGCTCGCGCCCGGCAAGGAGGCCATCGCGCTGGTGAAGGCCTCTTCCGTGATCGTGGGCGCGCCGGGCCCCGGGCTGCGGCTGTCGGCGCGCAATCAACTGCCGGGCACGATCGCCGACGTGCGCACGGGCGCGGTCAACAGCGAAATCCTCATCGCGCTCGACGGAGGCGTCACGCTGGCGGCCATCGTCACCAACGAGAGCGCCGCCGACCTCGGGCTGAAAACCGGCGAGGCCGCCGTGGCCATTTTCAAAGCCTCCAGCGTGATACTCGGCGTGCTCGACTGAAACAGGCGCGGCGCGGGCCGGCCCCGGCCCGCTCTGCCGCCGGAGCCGCGCCCGGAAACCGCGCGGCCGCTACGCGATCCGCGCCGTTGGCCACGCCCCCGCGCCCTGCCCTCGTGCAGCTCGAATACCTCGTCGGCCAGCGCGCTCACGTCCGCGGGGTCGTGGGTGATGAGCAGCATCGGTACGTCGAGCTGGCGCTGCAAAGCGTCCAGCTCCTTGCGCATGCGCGCCCGCAATTGCGCGTCCAGGGCCGAAAACGGCTCGTCCAGCAGCAGGATGTCGGGTTCGAGCGCCAGCGCGCGCGCCAGCGCGACCCGCTGCTTCTGCCCGCCCGATATCTCGGCCGGATAGCTGCCCAGGATGGCCTCCAGCTCGAACGCCCTTGCCCAGCGCGCCGCTTCGGGCGGCAGGCCTGCGGCGCGACGGGTTGCGCCAGCCCCGGCGCAGGCCGAAGGCGATGTTCTGCGCCACCGTCAGGTGGGGAAACAGCGCATAGTCCTGGAACATGGTAGGCCACGCGGCGGGCCTGGCTCGGCAGGCAGATGCCCGCGGCCGAGTCGTACAGCACGCGGTTCCCGACAGCGATGCGGCCCGCGTCGGGGCGCAGCAGCCCGGCCACCGCGCGCAGCGTCAGGCTCTTTCCCGCGCCAGACGGTCCGAACAGCGCCACGCGCGACGCCCTGGCCTCGAACGCCACGTCCAGCTCGAAACGGCGCTCGCCGGACAGCATCAGCTTGCGCACGCGGATTTCGATGCTCATCTCTGCGCTCCGCTGCGGACCCCCGCGGCCAGGGGCAGGAGGCGTCCGGCGCCCAGCAGCACGGCCACGCAGGTGATGGAAGTAATGAGCACGAGGAGGTTGGCGGTGGCATCGTCGCCGGCCTGGACGGCCTCGTAGATGGCGACCGAGAGGGTCTGCGTGCGTCCGGGCAGGTTGCCCGCGATCATGAGGGTGGCGCCGAATTCGCCCAGGGCGCGCGCGAATCCCAGCAGCACCCCGGCCGCAATGCCGCGGGAGGCCAGCGGCAGCGTGACCCGGAAAAACACCCCCGCCTCGCCGATGCCGAGCACCCGGGCCGCGTTTTCGAGCTGGGCGTCCACATTCTCGAACGCCGCGCGGGCCGACTTGAACACCAGCGGAAACGCCACCACGGCGGCGGCAATCACCGCTCCCTGCCAGGTGAAGACCAGTTCGATGCCCCAGCGCGCAGCGCGTCGCCCAGCACGCCGCGCCGGCCGAGCAGCACCAGCAGGTAATAGCCCAGCACGGTGGGCGGCAGCACCAGCGGCAGGCGTGAGCAGCGCGTCCAGCAGGTCGCGCCCGGGCCAACGCCAGCGCGACATCGCATACGCCGCCGCCGTCCCCGCCACGGCCGCGAGCAGCGTGGCCCAGCCCGCCACTTTCAGCGACAGGGCCAGCGGCACCCAGACGGGGTTGTCCATGGAAATCTCAGGGCTTCTGGAAGCCGTATCGCGCGAGGATTGCCTGCCCGGCCGGCGAGAGCACGTAGTTCACGAACTCCTGGGCCTGCGCGGCATTGGCGTCGCGCGCGGTGACGGCGATGGGATAGGTCACGGGCGTCTGGGACGGCACGCGCACGGCCACCTTGACCTTGTCCGGCATGATGGCCGCGTCGGTGGCGAACACGAAGCCCGCCTCGACCTCGCCGCGCGCCACGTAGTCCAGGCTCTGCCGCACGTTCTGTGCCGGCACGCCCTTGGCCTGCACGGCGTCCCACAGGCCGGCCGCCCGCAGCGCGCCCTGGGTGTAGCGCCCGACCGGCACCGAAGCCGGATTGCCGTAGGCCACGCGCTTGACCTCGCCGCGGGTCAGGTCCTGCAGCGACGCGATCGGCAGCGTGCTGTCGGCCGGCACGATGAGCACGATCTGGTTGGCGGCGAAGTCCACGCGCGAATCCGGGCGCACGGCCTTTTCCTGCACGGCGCGGTCCATGGCCTTCTGGTCGGCCGAGGCGTAGACGTCGGCCGGCGCGCCCTTGACGATCTGCTGCAGCAATACGTCGGAAGCGCCGAAGTTGAGCACCACCTTGGCGCCGGGGTGCGCCTTCTCATAGGACTGGACCACGTCCTTGAAGGCGTTGGTGAGGCTGGCCGCGGCCGACACCACCAATTCGGCCGCGCCGGCATTGGCGCTCAGGGTGGCCAGCGCGAACGCGACGGCGACTAGCGGTTTCAGGGCCATGGGGGCTTCTCCTCGGGGATTGAAAAAAACGGTAACCGGGTTCGAAATATATCTACCTATATAACGACAGTCAATTTGGCCGGATGCTTAGGCCGGTATGCATAGTCACGCAAGCGCGGGCGCTTGCCGCCCGGCCTCAGCCGCGCGCCACGTCGTGCACGCGCACCGAGGCGGGGCCAGCGNCCAGGGGCCCGGCGGCCAGCCCGCGCCCGAGAAACCGGCCGAAGGCCAGAAATCGTAAGCGGCGCGCGGCGCGCGAGGCGCCGCGTTCCTCTTTGGTGAGCATCGCTTTCAGAGTCAGCCCACATGCCGCAATTTTTCATCGACAGACCGATCTTCGCCTGGGTAGTCGCCCTGTTCATCCTGTTGGCCGGCATCCTGGCCATTCCGAACATGCCGGTGTCCCAGTATCCGGACGTGGCGCCGCCGGCCATTACCATCACCGCCACCTATCCCGGCGCCTCCGCCAAGGAAGTGGCGGACTCCGTGACCAGCATCATCGAGGACAAGCTCAACGGCGCCAAGGGCCTGCTGTACTACGAATCCGTCAGTGATTCCTACGGCCAGTCCACCATCACGGCCACGTTCGAGCCGGGGCGCGATCCCGACCTCGCCCAGGTCGACGTGCAGAACCGCGTCTCCAACGTGATCGCCCAGCTGCCGACGGCGGTGCAGCAGCAGGGCCTGAAGTACGAGCAGACCAGCACGGGCTTCCTGATGGTGGTGGCGGTGTCGTCCACCGACGGCTCGCTGGACCAGACCGCGCTGGCCGACTACATCACGCGCAACATCCAGAATCCGGTGTCGCGCGTGCCGGGCGTGGGCCAGTTCCAACTGTTCGCGGCGCCGCGCGCCATGCGCGTGTGGGTCGACCCGGCCAAGCTGGTGGGCTTCAACCTCAGCATGGCCGAGGTCAACCAGGCCATCGGCAACCAGAACGTGCTGATCTCGGGCGGCAGCATCGGCGCGCCGCCCAACCCGGATTCGCAGCGCATCACCGCCACCGTGGTGGCCAACGGCCAGCTCAGCACCGTGGAGGGCTTCGGCAGTATCGTGCTGCGGGCCAACACCGACGGCTCGCGGGTGCTGCTGCGCGACGTGGCGCGCATCGAGGTCGGCGCCGACAACTACCAGTTCGGCGCCCGCCTGAACGGCAAGCCCACGGCGGCCTTCGCCATCGTGCTGTCGCCCGACGCCAATGCACTGGCCACGGCCCAGGGCGTGCGCCAGCAGATGGAAGAGCTGTCCAAGTACTTTCCCGGCAACATCACGTATTCGATTCCCTACGACACCGCTCCCTACGTGAAGGTGTCCATCGAGCAGGTGGTGCACACGCTGGTCGAGGCCATGGTGCTGGTGTTCCTGGTCATGTACCTGTTCCTGCAGAACGTGCGCTACACGCTGATCCCGGCCCTGGTGGTGCCGGTGGCCATGATGGGCGCGTTCGCGGTGATGCTGGCGCTGGGCTTTTCCATCAACGTGCTCACCATGTTCGCCATGGTGCTGGCCATCGGCATCCTGGTGGACGACGCCATCGTGGTGGTGGAGAACGTCGAGCGCATCATGGCCACCGAGGGCCTGCCGCCCAAGGAGGCCACCAAGAAGGCCATGCCGCAGATCAGCGGCGCCATCGTGGGCATCACGCTGGTGCTGGTCACGGTGTTCCTGCCGCTGGCGTTCATGAGCGGCTCGGTGGGGGTGATCTACCGGCAGTTCTCCGTGGCCATGGCCGTGTCCATTTTCTTCTCGGCGCTGCTGGCCCTCACTTTCACGCCGGCGCTGTGCGCCACCATTCTCAAGCCGGTGCCCAAGGGGCACCACGACGAGAAGAAAGGCTTCTTCGGCTGGTTCAACCGCAAGTTCGAGGCCACCACGCACGGCTACCAGAACTGGGTGGCGCGCATCCTGCACAAGGGCGGCCGCATGATGCTGGCCTTCCTGCTGCTGGTCGTGCTGCTGGGCTGGCTGTATCTGCGCCTGCCCTCGTCCTTCCTGCCCGAGGAAGACCAGGGCTACGTGGTGAGCAATATCGAGCTGCCCACGGGCGCCACCGCCAACCGGACGGTGGACGTCATCGAGCAGGTCGAACAGTACTTCATGGGCCTGCCTGCCGTGGAGAACGTGATCGCGGTGCAGGGCTTCAGCTTCAACGGCAACGGCCTGAACGCCGCCATCGCGTTCACCACGCTCAAGGATTTCAGCGAACGCAAGTCGCGCGAGGACTCCGCCGGCTCCATCGCCTTCAATGCTTTCCAGAAGCAGCTCATGGGCATCCATGACGCCCAGGTGTTCACCCTGGTGCCGCCGGCCATCTCCTCGCTGGGCAACGCCACGGGCTTCGACTTCCGCCTGCAGGACCGCAGCGCGGCCGGCTCCGAGGCGCTGGCGGCGGCCACCGCCCAGCTCATGGGCGCGGCCATGAAGAGCCCCGTGCTCTCGCAGGTGCGCATCACCGGCCTGAGCCCGGGCGCGCAGCTCAGCCTGGAGATCGACCGCGAGAAAGCCGCCGCGCTGGGCGTGGACTTTAACGAAGCCGCTTCGCTCATCTCGACGGCGGTGGGCTCGGCCTACCTGAGCAAGTTCCCCAACATGGGCCGCATGCAGAACATCTGGGTGCAGGCCGACGCGCCGTACCGCATGCAGCTCTCCGACGTGCTCAAGCTCAATGCGCGCAACGCGCAGGGCGGCATGGTGCCGCTGTCTACCTTCGTGAAGGCGGAGTGGAAGCAGGGGCCGGTGCAGGTGGTGCGCTACAACAGCTACGAGTCCATGCGCATCGGCGGCGACGCGGCGCCGGGCTACACCACGGGCGAGGCCATGCTCGAGATGGAGCGCCTGATGACGCAGCTGCCGCAGGGCTTCGGCTACGAATGGACCGGCCTGTCGTACCAGGAGCGCCAGGCGGGCAACCAGGCGCCCATCCTGATGGGCCTGTCGCTGCTGGTGGTGTTCCTGGTGCTGGCGGCGCTGTACGAGAGCTGGGCCATCCCCATCTCGGTGATGCTGGTGGTGCCGCTGGGCATGCTGGGCGCGGTGGCGCTGATCAGCGCGCTGGGCATGTCCAACGACGTGTACTTCCAGGTGGGCATGGTGACCGTGATCGGCCTGGCGGCCAAGAACGCCATCCTGATCGTGGAATTCGCCAAAGACCAGTACGCGCGCGGCATGGGCCTGTACGAATCCGCGGTGGAAGCCGCGCGCCTGCGCTTCCGGCCCATTCTCATGACGTCGCTCGCCTTCATTCTGGGCGTGGTGCCGCTGGCCTGGCCACCGGCGCCGGCCGCCGCCAGCCAGCGCGCGGTGGGCCTGGGCGTGATGGGCGGCATGCTGGCCGCCACCCCGTTCGCCGTGATTTTCGTGCCGACCTTCTTCGTGGTGGTGCTGGGCCTGTTCAAGACCCGGCCCCGCCTGCTGGGCGCCGAGTTGCGCGCCTTCGAGGCGGAGCAGGCTGAGAAGGCCGCGCGCGCCGGCCAGGAAGGCAAGCCGGCGTCCGATCAAACCCAAGGTGGCCAGGAGGGCAAGGAATGAGCGCCCCGAAGTTGAAACAGACCGCGGTGCACGTGCTGCTGGCCTCGGCGCTTGCCGGGTGCTCGCTGGCGCCGCACTACGAGCGGCCCGAGGCGCCCGTGAGCGGCAGCTACCCCGACCAGCCCAAGGTGCGCTATGGCGGCTACGACCACTCCACCACGCTGGACACGCAGCCGGCCGCGGCGGTGACGCCGCTGGGCGGCGTGCCCGCGGCCGACATCGGCTGGCGCGAGTTCTTCCGCGATCCGCGCCTGCAGCGCCTGATCGAACTGGCGCTGGTCAACAACCGCGACCTGCGCGTGGCCGTGCAGCGCGTGGAAGAGGCGCGCGCCCAGTACGGCATCCAGCGCGGCGAGCAATGGCCCAGCATCGGCGCCGGCATCCAGGGCCAGCGCCAGCATCTGCCGCCCGACATGCGCGTGGGCGGGCCCGACTCCAGCTCCATCAGCAGCTCGTACCAGGCGGGCATCGGGCTGACCACCTTCGAGATCGACCTGTTCGGACGCCTGCGCAGCCTCTCCGAGGCGGCCTATCAGCAATACCTGTCCACCGAGCAGGCGCAGAAGAGCGCCCACATCGCGCTGGTGGGCGCGGTGGCGCAGTCGTACTTCAACCTGCGTGCGGCCGACGTGCAGCTCGAGCTGACGCGCCGCACGCTGGCCTCGCGCGAGGAATCGTACAAGCTGGTGCAGCGCCGCTTCGAGGGCGGCGTGGCGTCCGAGCTGGACCTGAACCAGGCCAAGTCGCTGCTGGACACGGCCTCGTCCAACCTGGCGCAGCTCGCCCGCGCCCGCACCCAGGGCAATGCGCTGGTGCTGCTGGTGGTACTCCGCTGCCCGACGACCTGCCGCAGGCCGCGCCGTTCGGGCGCGACCAGCTGCTGGCCGCGGTGCCGGCCGGCCTGCCTTCGGCCCTGCTGGAGCGGCGCCCCGACATCCTGGCGGCCGAGAACCAGCTGCGCGCCGCCAAGGCCAATATCGGCGCGGCGCGCGCGGCGTTCTTCCCCACGATTTCGCTGACCGGCCTGCTGGGCGTGGCCAGCCCATCGCTGGGACAGCTCTTCAGCGGCGGACAGGGCTACTGGAGCTTCTCGCCTTCCATCACCACCCCCATCTTCGCCGGGGGCAGCATCCGCGAAGGCCTGAACCTGGCCAAGGCGCGCGACAATATCGCCGTGGCGCAGTATGAGCAGACCATCCAGCAGGCGTTCAAGGAAGTGTCGGACGCGCTGGCGGGCGAGGCCACATACGGGGCGCAGCTCGACGCGCAGCGCGCGCTGCAGGATTCGGCCGCGCGCACGCTGGAACTGTCGAATCTGCGCTATACCAACGGTATCGACAGCTATCTGCAGGTGCAGACCGCGCAGGTAGACTTTTACAATGCCCAGCTTTCGCTGGTGCAGACCGGGCTGGCGGCCCTGATCAACCGCGTCGAGCTCTACAAGGCGCTGGGCGGCGGCTGGGAAGAAAATACGAAAGTGCAATGATAGAACTTGGTGTCAATATCGATCACGTGGCGACGCTGCGCCAGCAGCGCCATACCGACTATCCCGATCCGGTGCTGGCCGCGCTGCGCGCCGAAGAGGCGGGGGCCGACCTGATCACCCTGCATCTGCGCGAAGACCGCCGCCACATCCAGGACAAGGATGTCTACGCCATCCGTCCGCGGCTGCGCACGCGCATGAATCTCGAGTGCGCCGTCACGCCGGAAATGCTCGAGATCGCCTGCGCGGTCAAGCCCGACGACGTCTGTCTGGTGCCCGAGAAACGCACCGAGCTCACCACCGAGGGCGGGCTGGAAGTGGCGGGCGCGCTGGAAGCGGTGAGCGACGCCGTGGGCCTGCTGGCCGAGGCCGGCATCCGCGTCTCGCTCTTCATCGACCCCGACCCCGCGCAGATCGCGGCCGCGGCCAGGGCCGGCGCGCCGGTCATCGAACTGCACACCGGCGCCTATGCCGAAGCCGAGGGCGATGCCGCCCGCGCCGAGCTGGCGCGCATCCGCGAGGCCGTGGCCGAGGGGCTGCGCCACGGTCTGCGCGTCAACGCCGGCCACGGCCTGCACTACGGCAACGTGCAGCCGGTGGCCGCGCTGGAAGGCATTTCCGAACTCAACATCGGCCACGCCATCGTGGCGCGCGCCGTGTTCGACGGCTGGGACAAGGCGGTGCGCGACATGAAGGCGCTCATGGTGCAGGCGCGCCTGGCCGCCGTGCGCGGCCGCTGAACGTCCGGCCGCGCCGCAATCCCGAGGTTTCTCCATGTCAGACGCGTCGTCCGGCGGCCCGGCCGCTTCCGCCATCGCCGGCATCGGCATGGACCTGTTGCGCATCGAGCGGGTGGAGCGCGCGCTCGCGCGGCACGGCGAGCGCTTCGCCGAGAAGATCCTCGGCCCGGAAGAACTGCAGAAATTCCATGCCGCCGGGCACGCGACCCCGGCGGCGGGCTGCGCCTTCCTGGCCACCCGTTTCGCGGCCAAGGAAGCCTTCTCCAAGGCCATCGGCCTGGGCATGCGCATGCCCATGAGCTGGCGCCGCGTGCAGACGCTGAACGCGCCGGGCGGGCGGCCCGTGCTGGTGATCGGCGCCGAGCTGCGCGACTGGTACGATGCCCGTTACGGCGCCTGCCACGTCTCCATTACCGATGAATCCGACATGGCCGCCGCGTATGTGGTGGTCGAGCGCAAGCGCTGAGGCGCGCCGCGCCGCCTGCGCATCAGTATCCACAATAGGAAACCCTTGCATGGCCAAGAAAAAATCCAGGGCGGTATTGCCTCCGGGACCGGTCATGGTCGACGTGGCCGGCCTGACCCTCACCAGGGAAGAGAAAGAACGCCTGCGCCATCCGCTGGTCGGCGGCGTGATCCTCTTTGCCCGCAATTTCAGCGACCGCCGGCAGCTGGCCGAGCTCACGCGCCAGATCCACAAGGCGCGCAAGGAAAGGCTGCTGATCGCCGTCGATCACGAGGGCGGCCGCGTGCAGCGATTCCGCGAAGACGGCTTCACGCCGCTGCCGCCCATGCGGGCGCTGGGCGAGGCCTGGGACCGCGATCCGCTGGCCGCCATGCGCCAGGCCACGGAGGCGGCTACGTGCTGGCGCCGAGCTGCGCGCCTGCGGCGTGGACCTGAGTTTCACGCCCGTGCTCGACCTGGACTACGGCGTGAGCAAGGTGATCGGCAACCGCGCCTTCCACCGCGACCCGCGCGTGGTGGCCATGCTGTCGCGCGCCCTGATCCAGGGCCTGGCCCTGGCCGGCATGGCCGCCTGCGGCAAGCATTTTCCGGGGCACGGATTCGTGCAGGCCGATTCGCACCACGAGATCCCGGTGGACCCGCGCCCGCTTGCGCGCATCCTCGAAGAAGACGCCGCGCCGTATGCCTGGCTGGGCGACGCGGTGCTGCCTTCGGTCATGCCCGCCCACGTCATCTATCCCAAGGTGGACAAGCATCCCGCCGGGTTCTCGCGGCGCTGGGTGCAGGACATCCTGCGCAAGCGGCTGGGCTACGACGGCGTGGTGTTTTCCGACGACCTCACCATGGAAGGCGCTTCGGTGGCCGGGGACATCCTGGCGCGGGCCCGGGCCGCGCTGGGCGCGGGTTGCGATATGGTACTGGTATGCAACCGCCCCGACCTGGCCGACGAACTGCTGGCCCGGCTGGACACGGAGCACCCGGCCGCCTCGGTCGAGCGCATCCGCCGCCTGATGCCGCGCTTCGAGGCGCCCGACTGGGACACCCTGCAGTCCGAAAGCCGTTACCAGCATGCCCGACGACTTCAATCTCAAATCGTTTCTGGCTGACCTGCCGCATTTGCCGGGCGTGTACCGGCACCTGGACGCGGCAGGCGAGGTCATGTACGTCGGCAAGGCGCGCGACCTGAAAAAGCGCGTCTCGTCGTACTTTCAGAAAAACCTCGCCAGCCCGCGCATCGCCCAGATGGTGGCGAAGGTGGCGCGGCTGGAGGTCACCGTCACGCGCTCCGAGGCCGAGGCCCTGATCCTCGAGAACAACCTCATCAAGAGCCTCAAGCCGCGCTACAACATCCTGTTCCGCGACGACAAGTCGTACCCGTACCTGCACATCACCGGCCACGCCTGGCCGCGCATCGCCTATTACCGCGGCGCCACCAGCAAGCGCGGGCAGTTCTTCGGGCCGTTTCCCAATGCCTGGGCGGTGCGCGAAACCATACAGATCCTGCAGAAGGTCTTCCGTCTGCGCACCTGCGAGGACACGGTTTTCGCCAACCGCTCGCGTCCCTGCCTGCTGCACCAGATCGGCCGCTGCTCCGCGCCCTGCGTGGGCGCGATCGCCGGGGAAGACTACGCGCGCGACGTGCAGCGCGCGGTGCGTTTCCTGAACGGCGAGGCCAAGGAGGTCATGGGCGAGATCGAGGCCCGCATGCTCCAGGCGTCCAGCGAGCTGCGTTTCGAGGAAGCGGCCGCGCTGCGCGACCAGATGGGGTCGCTGGCGCGGGTGCTGCACCAGCAGACCATGGAAAGCGCCAGCGGCGAAGACACGGACATCGTCGCCGTGGCCGCCGCCGGCGGCAGGGTCTGCGTGAACCTGGCCATGGTGCGCGGGGGCAGGCACCTGGGCGACAAGCCGTTCTTTCCGTCGCACGCCGAAGGCGAGGCGGCCCCGCAGGTGCTGGAAGCCTTCGTGGCGCAGCATTACGCGGACAACGCCATGCCGCCGGTGCTGGTGTGCAGCCACGCCTTGCCCGACCCCACCCTGGTCGAGCTGCTGGCCGAACAGGCGGGCGGCCGTTCCGCGCGGGTGCTGACCCGGCCCCAGGGCGGCGCGCCGCGCCATGGCTGGAGCAGGCGCAGAAGAACGCGGAGCTGGCCCTGCGCGCGTGCTCACCGGAATCCGGGGCGCGCGGCGCGCGCACCCTGGCGCTGGCCGAGACGCTGGACCTCGACACCGACGAATCCGCGCTGGACGCGCTGCGCATCGAATGTTTCGACATCAGCCACACGGCCGGCGAGGCGACCCAGGCGTCCTGTGTAGTGTACGAGCACCACGACATGCAGCCTTCGCTGTATCGCCGCTACAACATCGCGGGCATCACGCCCGGCGACGACTACGCCGCCATGCGCCAGGTGCTGACGCGCCGTTTCGCCAAGGTGGCCGACGGCGACGCGCCCATGCCGGGCCTGGTGCTGATCGACGGCGGCAAGGGTCAGGTGGAAGTGGCGCGCCAGGTGTTCGCCGAGCTGGGCCTGGACATCCAGACCCTGGTGGGCGTGGCCAAGGGGGAAGGGCGCAAGGTGGGCCTGGAAACCCTGGTGTTCGCCGACGGCCGCCCGCCCGTGGCGCTGGGCAAGGAATCGGCCGCGCTGATGCTCATTGCCCAGGTGCGCGACGAAGCCCACCGTTTCGCCATCACCGGCATGCGGGCGCGGCGCGCCAAGGCGCGCAACGTGTCGCGGCTGGAAGAGATCGAAGGCGTGGGCGCGCGGCGCCGCCAGCGTCTGCTGGCGCGGTTCGGCGGGTTCTCGGGCGTGGCCTCCGCCAGCATCGAGGACCTGGCTTCGGTGGACGGCATCTCCCAGGAGCTCGCCATCCGCATCTATGAAGCCTTGCGTTGATCCGGCCGTGCGGCAAAGCCCGCGCAAGCCCGCCATTTCCCAGCCTGGGGGCACCCCCCGCGCGCAAGCCGATGTCCTTTTCCCGGGCCAGTCCTCGCGGATCCGGCTCCGCCGAGGCGTCCCCACGGCGGTCCCCCCCGGCGGTCCCCCTCGGCGGTCCCCCCTCGCGGAGCAGCGCCGCAGGCGCTCCGGGGGTGGCTCCATGATGTAGCATACTGTCACTATGCCTTTAAACGTACCCATAATCCTGACATGGCTGCGTATCGCCATGATCCCGCTGGTGGTCGGCCTCTTCTACCTGCCCGAGAGTTGGATGAGCGTGCCCATGCGCGATACGCTGGCCGCGTGGGCCTTCATCGTCGCCGCGCTCACCGACTGGTTCGACGGCTGGCTGGCCCGGCGCTGGAACCAGACCTCGGCCTTCGGCGCCTTTCTCGACCCCGTGGCCGACAAGCTCATGGTCTGCGCCGCCCTCATCGTGCTGCTCGACCTGAGCCGGGTGGATGCGTTCATCTCGCTCATCATCATCGGCCGCGAGATCACGATTTCGGCGCTGCGCGAATGGATGGCCAAGATCGGCGCCAGCGCCAGCGTGGCGGTGCACCGGCTGGGCAAGTTCAAGACCGCCGCGCAGATGGTCGCCATTCCATGCCTGCTGTACGACCAACCCCTGCTGGGCATCAGCAGCCGGCTGCTGGGCGACGTGCTGATCGTGGTGGCCGCCGTGCTGACGGTCTGGTCCATGCTGTATTACCTGCAGCGCGCCTGGCCCGCCATCCGCGAGAAATCGCAGACGCTGTCGGCCACGCCGGGCTGGCGCTTGCCGGCCGCCACCGACACCTTCTGCCACAGCTCTTCGGTGATGAACGGGATGATGGGGTGGGCCAGGCGCAGCACCGCCTCCAGCACGCGGATCAGCGTGCGGCGGGTTCCCAGCTGCTGGGCCGGCGTGCCGGTCTGGATCTGCACCTTGGCCAGTTCCAGGTACCAGTCGCAGTACTCGTCCCACACGTAGCGGTACAGCGCGTTGGCGATGTTGTCGAAGCGGTAGTCGGCAAAGCCGCGCGCCACCTCGGCTTCCAGCGCCTGCAGCTGGCTGACGATCCAGCGGTCCACGAACGACAGCTCGCCCGCGTCGGGGCCGGTGAGGTCGTGGCCCTCGGTGTTCATCAGCACGAACCGCGTGGCGTTCCAGAGCTTGTTGCAGAAGTTGCGGTAGCCCTCGCAGCGCTTGAGGTCGAAGTTGATGTTGCGGCCCAGCGTGGCGTAGGCCGCCATCGTGAAGCGCAGCGCGTCGGTGCCGAAGGCGGGGATGCCGTCGGGGTACTGGCGGCGCGTGGTCTTTTCGATGGCGCCGGCCTGCTTGGGGTTCATGAGGCCGTAGGTGCGCTTGGCCACCAGGCCTTCGAGGTCGATGCCGTCGATGAGGTCCACGGGGTCCAGCGTGTTGCCCTTGGACTTGCTCATCTTCTGGCCGTCCGCGTCGCGGATGAGGCCGTGCACGTACACGTGCTTGAACGGGATCTGGCCGGTGAGGTGGGTGGTGAGCATGACCATGCGGGCCACCCAGAAGAAGATGATGTCAAAGCCCGTGACCAGCACGCTGGACGGCAGGTAGCGCTGCAGGTCGGGCGTGTTATCGGGCCAGCCCAGCGTGGTGAAGGGCACCAGGCCCGAGGAGAACCAGGTGTCGAGCACGTCGGGGTCGCGCTTGAGCTCGCCCGTCACGCCGGCGGCGCGGGCCTGCGCGGCGGCCTCGGCCTCGTCGTGCGCGACGAACACCTGGCCGTCTTCCGAATACCAGGCCGGGATCTGGTGGCCCCACCAGAGCTGGCGCGAGATGCACCAGTCCTGGATGTTGTTCAGCCACTGGTTGTAGATGGTGGTCCAGTTCTCGGGGAAGAACTTGACGCGGCCGTCGGCCACCACGTCGAGCGCGACCTGGGTGATGCTCTTGCCCGGGTGGAGCGTGCCCTCGGGGGCGGGCTTGCTCATGGCCACGAACCACTGGTCGGTCAGCATGGGCTCCAGCACCACGCCGGTGCGGTCGCCCTTGGGCTGCATCATCTTGTGCGGCTCGACCTTCACCAGGTAGCCCTCGGCCTCCAGCTGCGCCACCACGGCCTTGCGGGCCTCGTAGCGCTCCATGCCCTGGAACTGCTTGGGCGCATTTTCGTTGATGTGCGCGTCCAGCGTGAAGATCACGATGAGAGGCAGGTCGTGGCGCAGCGCGCAGGCGTAGTCGTTGAAGTCGTGCGCGCCGGTGATCTTCACGCAGCCCGTGCCGAATTCCGGATCGACGAAATCGTCGGCGATGATGGGGATGTTGCGGTCGCACAGCGGCAGCTCGACCTCCTTGCCGATCAGGTGCCGGTAGCGCGGGTCGTCGGGGTGCACGCACACCGCGCCGTCGGCCAGCATGGTCTCGGGGCGGGTGGTGGCGATGGTCATGCCGCGCAGCGTGACGGTCTGGCCGTTCTTGTCGACGATGGTTTGCGGGCCGTCGGCGAAGGGATACACGATGTGCCACATGTGGCCGTCCGTTTCCTCGGACACGACTTCCAGGTCGGACACGGCGGTGAGCAGCTTGGGGTCCCAGTTCACCAGACGCTTGCCGCGATAGATCAGTCCCTGTTTGTAGAGGCGCACGAAGGTTTCGACCACGCCGCGCGACATGCGCTCGTCCATGGTGAAGTATTCGCGCGGCCAGTCGGCCGAGGCGCCCAGCCTGCGCACCTGCCCGGTAATGGTGCTGCCCGACTTTTCCTTCCATTCCCAGACCTTTTCCACGAACTTCTCGCGGCCCAGGTCGTGGCGCGAAACCTTTTGCGCGTCGAGCTGTCTTTCCACCACGATCTGCGTGGCGATGCCGGCGTGGTCGGTGCCGGGGATGAATACCGTGTCGTCGCCCAGCATGCGGTGGTAGCGCACCAGTCCGTCCATGATGGTCTGATTGAACGCATGCCCCATGTGCAGCGTGCCGGTCACGTTGGGCGGCGGGAACTGGATTACGTAGGGTTGAGGGTCGGTCCCTGTTTTTACGTGCTGGCCCGCCGCGAAATAGCCGCGCTTTTCCCACTCGGCGTACCAGCGGGATTCGAGGTCGGCGGGTTCAAAGCTCTTGGGCAGTTCCGGGGTTTCGTTCGCGCCTTGGGCGGCGCTCGGCGTAGCGGCTTGGGTCATTACTGGATTTCCGGGTGCAGACAGGGCGCCCGGCGGACAGCGCCGGGCAAGCAAACCGCTCATTTTAAGATGTAATGAGGTCTTCCTGCCGTGCTAGAATGCCGGGTTACTGTAAACCTTTTAGAAGTCCCTGAATTCATTGAGGATTCACCGCGGGAAGGCAGGCCGGGATCACATGCCGGCAGCCCCGGGGAGCGGCGATGCACACGCCCTCCGGCAGCATGTTCCTTTTCCGCAGGCGCCGGGACCCTTCAGGTGGGCAGTGCCGAATCCTGCCTGGCCCGAGGCCCGGCGGATGCGGGCGCGAGGCGCCCCGCATCCGTTCTGCGCCGATGGCGCAGCGGCGCTCGAAGGGTGGCTCCGACCAGCGCAAGGCCGCGCCAGGCAATTAATCAGTAGAAACCGCTATCCGGAGTTCTTTTCATGTCCATCCAACGCACTCTCTCGATCATCAAGCCCGACGCCGTCGCCAAGAACGTCATCGGCCAGATCGTCAGCCGCTTCGAGCAGGCCGGCCTGAAGGTCATCGCCGCCCGCATGCTGCAGCTCTCGCGCACCGACGCCGAGCGCTTCTATGCCGTGCACAAGGAGCGTCCCTTCTTCAAGGACCTGGTCGACTTCATGGTCTCGGGCCCCGTCTTCGTGCAAGTGCTCGAAGGCGAAGACGCCATCCAGAAGAACCGCGACCTGATGGGCGCCACCGACCCCAAGAAGGCCGCCCCGGGCACCATCCGCGCCGACTTCGCCGACAGCATCGACGCCAACGCCGTGCACGGTTCCGACGCCCCGGAAACGGCCGCCGTCGAGGTTGCCTTCTTCTTCCCCGAAATCAACATCCACACCCGTTGATTTCCGGGCAGGCGTCAACGTTTCTTCTATAGTCTGGTCATGGAATCCGCCGATCGAATCAACCTGCTGGGCCTGGACGGCCCCGCGCTGGCCGAGCTGGTCGGGCAGTGGGGCGGCAAGCCGTTCGGCCCCGGCAGCTGCAGCGCTGGGTGCACCAGCGCGGCGCCGATTCGTTCGACGCCATGACCGACCTGGCCCGCGACTTCCGCGGCCAGCTCGCGGAGCGTTGCCGCATCGAGGCGCTGCCGGTCAACATCGAGCAGCGCTCCTCCGACGGCACCCGCAAGTGGCTGTTCGACGTGGGGCAGGGCAATGCCATCGAAACCGTCTTCATTCCCGAAGACGATCGCGGCACCCTGTGCGTTTCCAGCCAGGCGGGCTGCGTGGTGAACTGCCGGTTCTGCTCCACCGGCCACCAGGGTTTCAACCGCAACCTCAAGACGAGCGAGATCATCGGCCAGCTCTGGTGGGCCAAGCGCGTGCTGGAGGCAGACATCGGCGCCGCGCGCCTGCCTTCGGCCAAGGCGGGCGAAGACACGCGCGTCATCAGCAACGTCGTGATGATGGGCATGGGCGAGCCCCTGCTCAACTACGACCAGGTCGTGCCGGCGCTGCGCCTCATGCTGGACGACAACGCCTACGGGCTGTCGCGCCGCCGGGTCACCGTGTCGACTTCCGGCGTGGTTCCCATGATGGACCGCCTGTCCCAGGACTGTCCCGTGGCGCTGGCGGTGTCGCTGCACGCGCCCAACGACGCGCTGCGCGACGAGCTCGTGCCGCTGAACCGTAAACACCCGCTGAATTCGCTGCTGGATGCCTGCAACCGCTACCTGGAGCATGCGCCGCGCGACTTCATCACTTTCGAATACTGCATGCTGGACGGCATCAACGATACCGACCAGCACGCCCGGGAACTGATTCAGGTGGCGCGCCAGGTGCGCTGCAAGCTGAACCTGATTCCCTTCAATCCCTTCCCCGCTTCGGGCCTGAAGCGTTCGCCGTCCGCGCGCGTGAAAGTGTTCGCGCAGCGCCTGATGGACGCGGGCATCGTCACCACGGTGCGCAAGACCCGTGGCGACGACATCGACGCGGCCTGTGGCCAGCTCGCCGGCGAGGTGCGCGACCGCACCCGCATTACCGAGCGCAATGCCGCGCGAGCCCGGGCCATTCCGATCAAACAGGTGCATGCATGACGCAGGAGTACGCTTCCGCGGTTTCCGAATCGCCCGTCGGCGGCCCGGGCAATGTGGGCGGCGCGTTGCGCGAATTGCGCAAGGCCAGGGGGTGGTCGCTGGACGAGGTTTCCAGCCGCATCAAATTCTCCACCAAGCAGATCGACGCGCTCGAGGAAGAGCGCTGGTCCGACCTGCCCACCGGCGTGTCCCTGCGCGGCCTGATCCGCAATTACGCGCGCCTGCTGGGCGCCGACGCCGAGGCCATCGTCGAGTCGCTGGACCCCAAAGTCCGCGTCACCGGCCCGCTGCGCCGCAGCCCCGGCTCGCTCGATTCCGCGCACAGCATCGGCGCCGCGCCCATGGAAGACGAACGTGCTTCCTCCACGTCCTGGGGCTGGCTGCTGGCCATCGTGCTGGTGCTGGCCGCCGGCCTGGCCTACGCGTTCTGGCAGGGCTGGCTGCCGCAGCACTGGCTGGCCTTCGATTGGCTTCCCAAGCTGTCCAAGTAAACCGGGTTACCCCGATGCAAGATTCTTCTCTGCCTTGCCAGGATGCGCCGCCGCCCCCCGTGGGGCCGGCGCCGCGGCGTCCCACCCGCCAGGTGGCCGTGAAGTGGGGCAATCGTGTCGTCACCCTGGGCGGCGACGCGCCGGTGGTGGTCCAGTCCATGACCAACACCGACACCGCCGACGCCATCGCCACCGCCATCCAGGTGAAAGAGCTGGCGCAGGCCGGTTCCGAACTGGTGCGCATCACCGTGAACACGCCGGAGGCCGCCCGCGAAGTGGCCGCGATCCGCGAGCAGCTCGATCGCATGGGGATCGACGTGCCGCTGGTGGGCGACTTCCACTACAACGGCCACAAGCTGCTCACGCAGTTCCCCGAGTGCGCGCAGGCCCTGTCCAAATACCGCATCAACCCCGGCAACATGGGCGGGGGCAAGCGCCGCGACGACAACTTCGCGCAGATGATCGAGGTCGCCTGCCGCTACGACAAGCCGGTGCGCATCGGCGTCAACTGGGGCAGCCTCGATCACGAGCTCATGGCGCGCAAAATGGATGAGAACAGCCGCCGCGCCCAGCCCTGGGAAGCCCAGGCCGTCATGCGCGACGCGCTGGTGGTTTCGGCCATCAGCAACGCCCGGCGCGCCGAAGCGCTCGGCCTGCGCCGCGACGCCATCGTGCTGTCGTGCAAGGTGAGCCACGTGCAGGACCTCATCGCCGTCTACCGCGACCTCTCCGCCCGCTGCGACTATCCGCTGCACCTGGGCCTGACCGAGGCCGGCATGGGCAGCAAGGGCATCGTGGCCTCCACCGCCGCGCTGGCCTGCTGCTGCAGCAGGGCATCGGCGACACGATCCGCATCTCGCTCACCCCCGAGCCCGGCGGCGACCGCAGCCGCGAGGCCGTGGTGGCGCAGGAAATCCTCCAGACCATGGGCCTGCGCGCCTTCACGCCCATGGTGGTGGCCTGCCCGGGCTGCGGCCGCACCAGCAGCACGTTCTTCCAGGAGCTGGCCGACAGCATCCAGTCCTACCTGCGCCGGCAGATGCCGGTGTGGCGCGCCCGGTATCCCGGCGTCGAAACCATGAACGTGGCGGTCATGGGCTGTGTGGTCAACGGGCCAGGCGAAAGCCGCCACGCGGACATCGGCATCAGCCTGCCGGGCACGGGCGAAGTGCCCGCCGCGCCGGTGTTCGTGGACGGCGAGCGCACTGTCACCCTGAAGGGCGACCGCATCGCCGAGGAATTCCAGGCCATCGTCGAAGATTACGTCGCGCGCCGCTACGGCGCGTCCGCCTCTCATTGAAAAGCAAGGGTGTGGCCGCCTGCGCGCCCCGGCGCGGCGGGCGGCACGATAAAGCACGAAAAAGATGAGTCAAGCTTTCCAGAAAGTCGCCGCCATACGCGGCATGAACGACCTGCTGCCGGGGGCGAGCGCCCGCTGGGAGCAATTCGAGGATATCGTCCGCGGGTGGCTGCGCAGCTATGGCTACCGCAACGTGCGCACGCCCGTGCTCGAGCATACGCGCCTGTTCGCGCGCGGCATCGGCGAAGTGACCGACATCGTCGAAAAAGAGATGTACACCTTCACCGACGCGCTCAACGGCGATTCGCTCACCATGCGCCCCGAAATGACCGCGGGCATCGTGCGCGCCGCCATCGAGCACAACCTGCTCTACGACCGCCCGCAGCGCGTCTATTCCATCGGCCCCGTGTTCCGCCACGAGCGCCCGCAGCGCGGCCGCTACCGCCAGTTCCATCAGATCGACGTCGAGGCGCTGGGCTTCGCCGGCCCGGACGTGGATGCCGAGCTGATCGTCATGCTGGCCCGCCTGTGGAAGCTGCTGGACCTGACCGACGTGCGCCTCGAGCTGAATTCGCTGGGCCAGCCGGCCGAGCGCGCCGCGCACCGCGCCGCGCTGATCGAGCACCTGGAAAAGCACCGCGGCATCCTCGACGAAGACGGCCAGCGCCGCATGTACACCAACCCGCTGCGCGTGCTGGACACCAAGAACCCCGCCATGCAGGAAATGGCCGACAGCGCGCCGCGCCTGTTCGACTTCCTGGGCGAGGAGTCGCGGGCGCACTTCGACGGCGTATGCCAGCGGCTGGCCGATGCCGGCATCGAATACCGCCTCAACCCGCGCCTGGTGCGCGGGCTCGACTACTACAACCTCACGGTTTTCGAGTGGGTGACCGACCGCCTGGGCGCGCAGGGCACCGTCTGCGGCGGCGGCCGCTACGACGGGCTCATCGAGCTGCTGGGCGGCAAGCCGGCTCCCGCGGTGGGTTTCGCCATCGGCATGGAGCGCCTGCTCGACCTCTGGGAGCAGAGCGTGGCGCTGGAGGCGCCCGTCGAGCGCGACGTGTATGTCGTGCACCAGGGCGAGGACGCCCAGCGGCTGGCCGCGCGTGTGGGCGAAGACCTGCGCGACGCAGGATTTGCCGTGGTGGTCCACGCCGGTCCGGCCAGCTTCAAGTCCCAATTCAAGCGCGCCGATGCCAGCGGAGCGCAGGTTGCGGTTATTCTTGGCGCCGATGAAGTGGCGGCCCGGGCCGCCAGCATCAAGTTCCTGCGCGCCGGCGCGCAGGGCGAGGCGCCGCAGCGGCAGGTGCGCTGGCGGCGCTGGCCGAAGCATTGAAACTCAAGGGTTAGCATGGCATACGATCTCGAAGAACAGGAAAAACTCGACGCAATCAAGGCCTGGTGGGCGCGCTACGGCACGCTGATAGCGACGCTGGTTGCCGTCGTGGCCCTGGCCTGGGGCGGATGGTGGGGCTGGAAGGCCTATGAGTCGCACCGCGCCAACCAGGCCATGGGCTATTTCGAGGCGCTGGAAGACGCCGCCCGGCTGGGCGGCTCGGATTCCGCCGTGCGCATCAAGGCCGCCGCCGCCACCTTGCGCGAAGACTATGCCGCCACCGGCTATGCCGCGCGCGGCGCCCTGGTCGCCGCCCAGGCCCTGCAGGCCCAGGACGACGCGGCCGGCGCGCGAGAACAAGCTCGAATGGCTGGCCGCGCAAAAGAAAAACCCCTCCATGCAGGCTGTGGCACGGCTGCGCCTGGCGGGGCTGCTGCTCGACCAGAAGCAGTACGACGCCGCGCTCGCGCAACTCGAGAACGCGCCGCCCGCTTTCGCCGCCTTGTTCGCCGACCGCCGCGGCGATGTTCTCGCGGCCCAGGGCAAGCGGGAAGAAGCGCGCGCCGCCTGGCGGAGCGCCATCGATGGACTGGGTAAGAACAATCCGCTTACCCAGGTTGTGCAACTCAAATTGGATGCCCTGAGCGGAGCCTGACTGTATGCGTAAATTCGCCCCCCGCCGCATGTGGCGCGGCGCCCTGTGCGTGGCGGGCCTGTTGGCCCTGAGCGGCTGCGGCCTGTTTTCCAGCGACGACGCGCGCTACGAGCCCGCGCCCCTCACCGAATACAAGGCCGGCATGTCGGTGCGCCAGATCTGGTCCACGTCGGTGGGCAGCGGCTCGGGCCTGGGCTTTGCGCCCACCGTCGTCAACAACGCCGTCTACGCGGCCACCCCCGACGGTTCCGTGGGCAAGTTCGACCTGCAGAGCGGGCGCCCCATCTGGAAGATCGACGCCGACACCAAGCTGTCGGCCGGCGCCGGCAGCGATGGCTCCACCACCGCCGTGGCCTCGCCCAACGGCGACGTGATCGCCTTCGACGACACCGGCAAGCAGAAGTGGAAGGCGCGCGCCACCAGCGACGTGTCGGTGCCGCCGCTGGTGGGCTACGGCCTGGTCGTGGTGCGCAGCGGCGACTACCGCATCCAGGCGTTCGACGCCCGCACCGGCGAGCGCGTCTGGAACGTGCAGCGTCCGGGCCCGGCGATGGCGCTGCGCAGCGTGTCGCAGATGCTGATGGCCGAGGGCCTGGTCATCACCGGCCTGCCCGGCGGCAAGATGCTCGCCATCGCGGCCAACAGCGGCAACGTGCAGTGGGAAGGCACCGTGGCACGCCGCGCGCCGCCAGCGACCTGGAGCGCCTGACCGACGTGGTCGGCGTGCCCCGCATCGCGGGCAACCTGCTCTGCGCCGTGGCCTACCAGGGCCGCATCGTCTGCTTCGACGTCACTGCCGGCGGCCGCCCGCTGTGGGCCAAGGACTTCTCCAGCGTCAGCGGCCTCACGCTGGACGACCGTTTCGCCTACTCGGCCGACCAGAACAGCGTGGTGCATGCCTTCGCGCTGGACAACGGCGGCAACGTCTGGAAGCAGGGCGCGCTGAAAAACCGCCAACTGACCGTGCCGGCGCTGCTGGGCGGCGCGCTGGCCGTGGGCGACCTCGACGGCTACGTCCACTTCCTGTCGCGCAGCGACGGCAGCCTGATGGCCCGCCTGTCGGTCGGCGGCGGCGCCGTGGTCTCGCCCCCGCAAACCACGTCCCAAGGCGTGCTGGTCCAGACGGGCAACGGCAATCTCGTCCTGATCGGCACCAACTGAAACCCAATCGAAACCAACTTCCAACCGTGTCCTTCAAGCCTGTCGTTGCCCTGGTCGGCCGCCCCAATGTGGGGAAATCGACCCTCTTCAACCGCCTGACGCGATCGCGCGCCGCGCTGGTGGCCGACTATTCCGGCCTGACCCGCGACCGCCATTACGGCGAGGGCAGGGTGGGCGAGATTCCCTTCATCGTCATCGACACAGGCGGGTTCGAGCCCGTGGCCAAGGACGGCATCCTGCTGGAAATGGCCCGCCAGACCCGGCAGGCCATCGCCGAGGCCGACGTGGTGGTGTTCCTGGTGGACGCGCGCGCCGGCCTCAACGCGCACGACCACGAAATCGCCCAGCTCCTGCGCAAGTCGGGCCAGCAGCGCGTGCTGCTGGCGGTGAACAAGGCCGAGGGCATGGGCTCGGGCAGCGCCGTGGCCGAATTCCACGAGCTGGGCCTGGGCCAGCCCTATCCCATCTCGCCGCGCACGGCGACGGCATCGTCGACCTGATCGAGCTCGCGCTCAAGGACCTGGCGCCGCCGCCAGAGCCCGAAGACGCGGCCGAGGAAGGCCCGCACGACCACCGCATCAAGCTGGCCATCGTGGGGCGCCCCAACGTGGGCAAGTCAACCCTCATCAACACGCTCCTGGGCGAGGAGCGCGTCATCGCGTTCGACATGCCGGGCACCACGCGCGACGCCATCGAGATCGATTTCGAGCGCGACGGCCGCAAGTACACGCTCATCGACACGGCCGGCCTGCGCAAGCGCGGCAAGGTTTTCGAGGCGGTCGAGAAGTTCTCGGTCATCAAGACCCTGCAGGCCATCGAGGCCAGCAACGTGGTGCTGCTCATGCTGGATGCGCAGTCCGAGATTTCCGAGCAGGATGCGCACATCGCCGGCTTCGTGCTCGAAACCGGCCGCGCGGTGGTGGTCGCCATCAACAAATGGGACGGCCTGGACGCCGAACAGAAAGAGCGCATCGAGCGCGAATTCCAGCGCAAGCTGCGCTTCCTGTCGTTTGCCCGCATGCACACCATTTCCGCGCTGCGGGGGCAGGGTATCAAGCCGCTTCTGAAATCCATCAACGCGGCGCACGCCGCGGCGTTCGCCAAGCTTTCCACGCCCAAGCTCACGCGCGCCCTGCAGGCCGCGGTGGAACAGCAGCCGCCGCCGCGCAAGGGCATTTTCCGGCCCAAGATGCGCTATGCGCACCAGGGCGGGCAGAATCCGCCGCTGGTGGTCATACACGGCAATGCGCTGGACGCCATACCCGAGTCGTACCGGCGCTACCTGGAGACGCGTTTCCGCAACGAGTTCGATCTGGCCGGCACGCCGCTGCGCATCGAATTCAAGTCTTCGCACAATCCCTACAAGCAGGAAAACTGAATCATGAGCCGCTTCTGGAGTCCCGTCGTGGGGACGCTCAGTCCGTATGTGCCGGGCGAGCAGCCCAGGCTTCAGAACCTGGTCAAGCTCAACACCAACGAGCATCCATACGGCCCTTCGCCGCGGGTGCTCGAGGCGCTGCGCGCGGCCTGCGACGACACGCTCAAGCTGTATCCCGACCCCTCGTCCGAACGGCTGCGCCAGGCCATCGCCGGCACGGTGGGCGTGGACGCCGGCCAGGTATTCGTGGGCAACGGTTCCGACGAGGTGCTGGCCCACGCCTTCCTGGCGCTGCTCAAGCATGAGCGGCCGCTGCGCTTTCCGGACATCACCTACAGTTTCTATCCGGTCTACTGCGGCCTGTATGGCATCGACTACGAGACGGCGCCGCTCACGGCCGACTTCCGCATCGACGTCGAAGACTACCTCCCGGCCCGCGGCGGGCCGGCGGGCGCCATCATCTTCCCGAACCCCAACGCACCCACCGGCCGCGCGCTGGGCCTGGCCGACATCGAACGCATCGTGGCGGGCAACCCCGACGCGGTGGTCGTGGTGGACGAAGCCTATGTGGACTTCGGCGCCGAATCGGCGATTCCGCTCGTGGCCCGCTACGACAACCTCCTGGTGGTGCAGACCCTCTCCAAGTCGCGTTCGCTGGCCGGCCTGCGCGTCGGCTTCGCCGTGGGCAGCCGCGAACTCATCGACGGCCTGGAGCGCGTGAAGAACAGCTTCAACTCCTATCCCATCGACCGGCTGGCCAGCGCGGGCGCCGTGGCGGCGCTCGAAGACCGCGAGTATTTCGAGGAAACGCGCGCCCGGGTCATCCGCACCCGCGAGGCCATGACGGCGGGCCTGCGGGCGCTGGGATTCGAGGTGCTGCCTTCGGCCGCCAACTTCGTGTTCGCCCGGCATCCCGCGCGCGACGCGGCCGCGCTGGCGGTATCTGCGCGAGCGCGGCATCATCGTGCGCCACTTCCGCCAGCCGCGCATCGAGCAGTTCCTGCGCATCACGGTGGGCACGACGCGCAGAGCGATCTGCTGCTGGCCGCCCTGGGCGAAATCACCGGAAGCTGAGCCGCCGCCGGCCGCTCATGCGGCCGCCCGGCGCGCTGGGCGGGCCCGGAAAACTCTGGTGTCATTTTTTGCATGGCGCACAAGTGGCACGGCCCGGGAAAACCCTGTAGAGTAGATGTTTCGGCGCACCCCACCATTTCAGACGTGCGCCATCACTTAAATAACAAATGGAGCCTGGCCAATGAGCAATAAAGGGCAAACTCTGCAAGATCCGTTTCTGAACACGCTGCGCAAAGATCACGTGCCCGTGTCCATCTACCTGGTAAACGGCATCAAGCTTCAAGGGCAAATCGAATCGTTCGACCAATACGTGGTGCTGCTGCGCAATACGGTGACGCAGATGGTCTACAAGCATGCCATCTCTACCGTTGTCCCGGCCCGCGCCGTCAATTTCCAGGTGGAAGTCCCTGCTGAATAATCCCGCTCCAGTAGTACCTTTCATTGCCCGCCTGACGCTTGCCGTCGGCGGGCATTTTCGCTTTGGCTCCAAAATGGTGCACGTATGCGCGCGCTGATCATCAGTGTCGATCTCGGCAATCCCGACCACGCCGCCCACGCGGAGGAGTTCGCCATGCTGGCCGAAGGCGCGGGCGCGGAAATCGTCGGCACGCTCACGGCGCGGCGCGACCGCCCCGACGCCAAGTTCTTCATCGGTTCCGGCAAGGTGGAGGAGGGCGTGGCCATGGCCCAGGCGCTGCTGGCCGACATCATTCTCTTCGAGCAGCCGCTCTCGCCCGCGCAGCAGCGTAACCTGGAACGCGCCTTCAACCTGCGGGTAGTGGACCGCGTGGCGCTCATCCTCGACATCTTCGCCCTGCGGGCCAAGAGCCACGAGGGCAAGCTGCAGGTCGAGCTGGCCCAGCTCCAGCACCTGGCCACGCGCCTTACCCGCCTCTGGACCCACCTGGAGCGGCAGCGCGGCGGCATCGGCATGCGGGGGCCGGGCGAATCCCAGCTCGAAATGGACCGCCGCATGATCGGCGCCAAGGTCAAGGTGCTGCGCGAGGCGCTCGACAAGGTCGAGCGGCAGCGCGTCACCCAGCGCCGGGCCCGCGCGCGCGGCGGCGCGCTGTCGGTATCGCTGGTGGGCTATACCAATGCCGGCAAATCCACGCTGTTCAATGCCCTGACCCGTGCCGACACCTATGCGGCCGACCAGTTGTTTGCCACCCTGGACACCACCACGCGGCGCATCTGGATCGAAGGCGCGGGCTCTGTCGTGGTGTCCGACACCGTCGGGTTCATCCGCGACCTGCCGCACGGCCTGATCGCGGCGTTCCGCGCCACGCTCGAGGAAACCGTGCACGCCGACCTGCTGCTGCACGTGGTCGATGCCGCCAGTCCGCAGCGCGAAGAGCAGATTTTCGAGGTCAACAAGGTGCTGGCGGAGATCGGGGCGGCGTCGGTGCCCACGATTCTGGTATACAACAAGATCGACCGGGTCGGCCTGGAGCCGCGGGTGGAGCGCGATGCGCATGGTACGATTGCGCGAGTATTTGTAAGCGCCACCGAGCGCGCCGGTCTGGACGCGTTGCGCGGGGCAATTGCGGAGACCGGACAGATTGCGGGAAACAATGCCTCGAATCAACAAACTCTTCAATCTGAATGATCCCGGCTGGGGTCGTGGAAACAATAACAACAACGGTTCCGAGCCGCCGCGGCGCCCGCAGGGCAATGGCGACGGTCCGCCCGATCTCGACGAGGTCTGGCGCGATTTCAACAATCGCATCGGTTCCCTCTTCGGCCGCAAGGGCGGGGGCGGCAACAACCGTCCCAACAACCGGGGCGGGGCCACGCCGCCCTCGCCGCGCAACGCGCGCATCGGCCTGGGCGTCATTGCGCTGGTGGGCGTGGGCATCTGGCTGGCCAGCGGCTTCTATATCGTGCAGGAAGGCCAGGTCGCGGTCGTGACCCAGTTCGGCAAGTACAAGAGCACGTCGCAGGCCGGCTTCCAGTGGCGCCTGCCGTATCCCATCCAGAGCCACGAGATCGTCAACGTGTCGCAGTTGCGCACCTTCGAGGTGGGCTTCCGCGGCAGCTCGCGCAACAAGGTCATGCCCGAGGCGCTCATGCTCACGACGGACGAGAACATCGTCGACATGCAGTTCGTCGTGCAGTACCGGCTGCGGGCCGACGGCGCGCCCGACTACCTGTTCAAGACCCGCGACCCGGACGAATCCGTGCGCCAGGCCTCCGAGACGGCCATGCGCGAGGTGGTCGGCAAGCAATCCATGGACTTCGTGCTGTACGAGGGGCGCACCACGGTCGCCAACCAGGTGCAGTCGCTGATGCAGCAGATCCTCGATCGCTACCAGACCGGCATCCAGGTCAGCACCGTCGCCATCCAGAACGTGCAGCCGCCCGAGCAGGTGCAGGCGGCGTTCGACGACGCCGTCAAGGCCGGCCAGGACCGCGAGCGCCAGATCAACGAGGGCCAGGCCTACGCCAACCAGGTCGTGCCGCTGGCCAGCGGCCAGGCCTCGCGCATGATCGAGCAGGCCGAAGGCTACAAGGCCAAGGTGGTGGGCGACGCGCAGGGCAATACCTCGCGCTTCACCAGCATCCTCGCCGAATACCAGAAGGCGCCTCAGGTGATGCGCGAGCGCATGTACCTGGAAAGCATGCAGGAGATCTTCACGCGCGCCAGCAAGGTCATGGTCGACTCCAAGAGCAACAACAACATGCTGTACCTGCCCCTGGACAAGATCATGCACCAGGCCGCCCAGGACGCGTCCCGTCCGGGCGCCGCGGGCTCGTCCTCGTCCGGCGCCAGCGCCCCGTCGCAGCCG
>NZ_LHSJ01000290.1:0-8974 GCF_001270295.1 Achromobacter sp. DMS1
GCCTGGCGACCTGCACACGCTGGACCCCTCCGATCTGCTGCCGGACGGCCAGGCCTTCGGCGCCCTCGCCAAGGCCGACTACGATTCGGCGGACACCAGCCGGGGCATCAACGCGGCCCTGGCCGGCCAGCTGCGCGACCACACGTTCTGGCTGCTGCAGGCCGGCGCGCGCCGGGGGCACGAGCTGGGCAACCGCGCCGACGCGGGCGCCTCGGCCCCAGGCGCAGCGAGCCCACCCCGGCTGGCTATGACCAGACCAGCGTGCTGCTGAAGCTGCAGCAGCGCCTGGAGGGCGGCCACCGCCTGGGGCTGACCGGCGAAACCTTCCGGCGCAGGGAGCGGCTGGACAATCTGTTCCAGCAGGGCCCGGGCACCAGCTACCTGGCCGGCGCCAACACGGGAAACAAGGAAAACCGACGCGAGCGCGTGTCGTTCGACTATGACTACCGCGCACCCTCGGCGGGCGGCCTGCTCGATACCGCGCATGCGGTGGTGTACTGGCAGCGCACCACGCTGGACAGCGGCCTGGACGGCGTGCGGTCGGTGGACAGGCGCGCCTACGCATCTGCTGCCGGACGGCCAGGCCTTCGGCGCCCTCGCCAAGGCCGACTACGATTCGGCGGACACCAGCCGGGGCATCACGCGGCCCTGGCCGGCCAGCTGCGCGACCACACGTTCTGGCTGCTGCAGGCCCGCGCGCGCCGGGGGCACGAGCTGGGCAACCGCGCCGACGCGGGCGCCTCGGCCCCAGGCGCAGCGAGCCCACCCCGGCTGGCTATGACCAGACCAGCGTGCTGCTGAAGCTGCAGCAGCGCCTGGAGGGCGGCCACCGCCTGGGGCTGACCGGCGAAACCTTCCGGCGCAGGGAGCGGCTGGACAATCTGTTCCAGCAGGGCCCGGGCACCAGCTACCTGGCCGGCGCCAACACGGGAAACAAGGAAAACCGACGCGAGCGCGTGTCGTTCGACTATGACTACCGCGCACCCTCGGCGGGCGGCCTGCTCGATACCGCGCATGCGGTGGTGTACTGGCAGCGCACCACGCTGGACAGCGGCCTGGACGGCGTGCGGTCGGTGGACAGGCGCGCCTACGCGATCCCCGGCGACCCCTTCTACTACCGCTATCCCAGCGGCCCCTTCGGCCGCGGCAACTCCATCCGGCAGACGCTCTACGGCGTCGACGCCGAGGCGTCCAGGCGGCTGGGGTCCGGTTCGTTCCGGCAGACGCTGTCGGCCGGCGGCGAGTGGTTCGGCAACAAGACCGAGCAGCATTCCGGCGGCTACGACAATTGCCCCGCGCTGCCGCCCGGCCTGCCCGCGCGCCTGGGCCCGCGCCTGTGCGACATGCTGCACACCAACCAGGCCGACATGCCGGAATCGCGCGGCAGCCAATGGGCGCTCTGGGCGCAGGACGAGTTCGGTTTCGCCGAGGGCCGCTATACGCTCGCGCCCGCGCTGCGCTACGACCACTTCGAGCAGAAGCCGCGCGCGACCGCCGGCTACGCCAGCAACCCCAACGCGGGCCCGCTGCCGCCGTCCAACAGCGGCGGCCGTTTCTCGCCCAGGCTGCTGGCCACCTGGAGGGCGCGCGAGGCGCTCTCGTTCTACGCCCAGTACGCCTACGGCTTCAAGGCGCCCACGGCCACCGAGCTCTACACCAACTACGGCGGCCCCGGCACCTACCTGCGCGTGGGCAACCCCTACCTGAAGCCCGAAACCAGCCGGGGCTGGGAGCTGGGCGCCAACATGGGTTCCGGTTCGCTGGGCGGCGCGGTATCGTTCTTCGATAACCGCTACCAGGACTTCATCGACAAGGGCGTCTCGCTGGATGCCGGTTCGCCGCTGTGGCAGCCGGGCTGGGAAGACCTCTATCCCAATGGCGTGACCGGGGCCGTGAACCGGGCGCGGGTGCGCATTTACGGCGCCGAGGCCAGCGGGCACTGGAGGTTCGCGCCGGGCTGGCGCACGTGGGGGTCGGTGGCGTGGGCCGTGGGCAAAGACCAGGACACGGGGCGGCATCTGAATTCCGTGGCGCCCCTGAAGGCGATCCTGGGTCTGGGTTATGCCCGCGACGCCTGGGGCGTGGACGCCACGCTCACCACGGCGCTGCGCCGCGGCAAGGTCCAGTATCCCGACGCCGCCGCCAAGGCGCCCAATGCCGATTTCAAGGCGCCCGGCTACGGCGTGGTCGACCTGAGCGGCTACTGGCAGCCGGCGCCCGTGCGCGGCCTGCAGGTGCGGGCGGGCGTCTTCAACCTGTTCGACAGGAAATACTGGGAGGCGCTGAATGTGCCGACCGCGGGGCCCATGGCGCTGCCGCGTCCGGTGGACTGGTACACGGAACCGGGCCGCAGCGTGCGCGTCTCACTGAGTTATCGGTACTGATCCGCCAGGGGGCCGCCGGCCCCGTGCCGGCGGCGGTTTCGCAGCAGTTATATTTCAGGCCGGAGGGCCACTGAACATGAGCGAACGAGATTTCGAAAACCGCGCGGCGGCGCTGCGCGCCCGCCACGACGCGCTGGCCGCTTCGCAGCCCAGGCTGCGCGCACGCAACGCCGCCCAGGCGCTGGGCGTGTCCGAAGCGGAATGGGTGGCGGCGGGCTGCGGCGGGTTGCGGGCCACGGCCTTGCGGGGCGCGCCCGATGCGCTCGCCCCGCAGGCCATCTTCCGCGAACTGGGTTCGCTGGGCGAGGTCATGGCGCTGACCCGCAACGACTGGTGTGTGCACGAGCGGCACGGCCGCTACGAGGACATCCAGGCCGAGGGGCCGGTGGGCCTGGTGCTGGGGCCCGACATCGACCTGCGGGTGTTCTTCTCATGCTGGAAATCGGCCTGGGCCGTGGAAGATGAGGGGCGCCAAAGCCTGCAGTTCTTCGACGGCGCCGGCGTGGCGGTGCACAAGGTCTACCGCACCGACGCCACCGACGCCGCCGCGTGGGACGCCCTGGTGTCGCGTTTCGCCGCGCCCGCGCAGTGGCCCGAGGTCCAGCCCTACGCGCCCTCCGACGAGGCGCAGCGCGTGGCGGACAGCGCCGGCTGGCGCGAAGCCTGGCTCGCCATGCAGGACACGCACGAATTCTTTCCGTTGCTGCGCAAGTTCAAGGTGTCGCGCCTGGCGGCGCTGGCGGCGGCGGGCGAAGACCTCGCGCAGCGCGTGCCTGCGGATTCGGTCGAGCGCATGCTCGAGTCGGCCGCCGCTTCCGGGCTGTCCATCATGTGCTTCGTGGGCAACCGGGGCATGATCCAGATCCACACCGGCCCCGTGCACAAGCTGCAGCGCACCGGCCCCTGGTACAACGTGCTCGACCCGAAGTTCAACCTGCACCTGAACACCACGGCCATTGTGTCGGCCTGGGTGGTCAACAAGCCCACTTCCGACGGCTGGGTGACGTCGCTCGAGCTGTACGCCGGAACCGGCGACCTCATCGCGCAGTTCTTCGGCGAGCGCAAGCCCGGCAAGCCGGAACTGCGCGCGTGGCGCGAGCTGATGCTGGGCCTGTGCGCCGCGCCCCTGGCCGCCTGAGGACGACGCCATGAAAACCTGGATGGCAATCGCGCTGGGCTGGGCGATGGCGGCGTGCGCGCATGCCGCGTCCCCGGAGCGCGTGGTGACGCTGGGCGGCAGCGTCACCGAAATCGTCTACCGCCTGGGACAGGAAAAGAAGCTGGTGGGAGACGATCTCTCCAGCCTCTACCCCGAGGCGGCAACCAAGCTGCCGCGCGTGGGCTATTACCGCGCCGTGCCGGTGGAGGGCGTGCTGGCGCTCAAACCCGACCTCGTTCTGGCCTCCGAGCAGGCCGGCCCGCCCGAGGCGCTCAAGCGCCTGGACAACGTGGTGCTCACGCCGCACAGCGCCGGCCGTTCGCCCGAGGCGGTGGAGAACACCGTCAGTCTCTTCCTGCAGAACGCCGCCGCCCACTTCGCGGGCCGCCCCCGTGCTCACCCCCGTGCCCGATGCGGGACACGGCGGATAGCAGCGTCCGCCGCGCCGGCGGGCAGGGAGCCTGCCGCCCTCAGTGCGAGAACAGCACCGGCACCGTCATGCTCTTGAGCACCGAGGCGGTGGCGCCGCCCATGGCCCATTCGCGCAGCTTGCTGTGGCCGTAGGCGCCCATCACGATGAGGTCGGCGCTGTGGTCGGCGGCCGTGTTGAGGATAGTGGCGCCGACGCCCACGCCGCGGATGTCGCGCCTGACGTGCCGCGGCTCGGGAACGCCATGCAGCTCGAAATACGTGGCCAGCTCGGCGAAGGGAATGGCGGGCTCGCGCGTCGTCGTGGATTCGCCCTCGTCCATGGTGAGCACCACGATCTCGCCGGCGTGCTTGAGCAGGGGCATGGCGTCGGCCAGCGCGCGCGCCGCCTCTCGGCTGCGGTCCCAGCAGTAGACGATGCGCTCGCCCACGCCCGTGAACGTGCCGCTGGAGGGCACCACGAGCACCGGCCGTCCGGCGGACAGCAGCGTCTGTTCCACGAATTCGATTTCATGGGCCGCGTCGGTGTCGCGAGGGTTTTCCTGGCTCAGCACGATGAGGTCGGCGGTGCGGCCGTACAGCGCCATGCACGCGCTGGGCGAGCTTTCGGCGCTGCGCACCGAAGCCGCCACGTCGGCCGCCGAAGCGGAGGCCAGGAAGCCGTTCTGCACCGCGGCGCGGTCTTCGGCCAGCACCTGCTTCATGACGTCGAGCGCGCGGGAAAGCAGCACGGATTCCCCGTAGTAATACTGCGGCGGGGCGGAACTGGCGTAGATGCCGAGCACCTCCGCCTTGTGGCGCCGGGCCAGCGCCAGGGCGACGGTGGTGCGGCGTTGGCAATCGTAACCCTGGTCCAGGTGCAAAGCGATGCGGCGGTACATGGCGGCCTCCTTGTCAGCGTCCATGCTCAAATGGTCGGACAGACCGGCGCCCGGCTTCTTGACCTGGATCAAGCGGCGGCGGCCCGAGGCGGGCGGGCGCATCCGGCCGCCCGCGCGTTGCGCAATCCGGCAATTTGTCCTGGGGACGGTCCGGCGGCGCGGGGAGGCTGNGCGCGCGCCGGCCTGCAGCAGCCAGAACGTGTGGTCGCGCAGCTGGCCGGCCAGGGCCGCGTTGATGCCCCGGCTGGTGTCCGCCGAATCGTAGTCGGCCTTGGCGAGGGCGCCGAAGGCCTGGCCGTCCGGCAGCAGATGGAGGGGTCCAGCGTGTGCAGGTCGGCCAGGCCGCCGGTCGCGCCCGAGCTGCCCGCCATGGCGTCGGCGCCGCGCAGGATATCCAGCCGCGACAGCATGTCGAAATCCACCGCCTCCAGCCCGCCCTTCACGCCGCGCGCGCCGTCGTCCAGCCAGGGCAGGCGCACGCCGTCCACGCGCGTGAGCACGCGGTCCTGGTCCAGGCCGCGGATGTTGATGCTGCCGCTCTGGCGGTTGAAGTTCACGCCCGGCTCGGCGCGCCTGCCCAGATCGCTCCAGCCACGGATCTGCAGCGCGTCCAGGCGCTCGCGGTCCGTGCTGGTCTGCCAGGCGGCCGGTTCCGGAGACTCCTCGCCTTCGACCTGTACCGGCGCAAGCTCGGTGACGCCGGGCTCGGGCGCCGGGCGCAGCACGTGGACGCCGCCGCCGCGGCGCTGGTCGCCAGGTCCGACCCTTCGAGCAGCCGGGCAAAACCCTGCGTGACGGTGTAGCGCCCCTCCAGAGCGGGCGCCCGGCGCGCGCCGACCAGGGCGGGATCAAACAGCACGGTGATTCCCGCGCTGTCGGCAAAGCGCGGCAGGCTGCCGGCCAGCGACCCGGCCGGAATGCGGAAGCTGCGCGCCCCGGCCCCGGCGCGCAGCCGCCTGGGCGAGGATGGGCGCGGCCGGCAAAGGCACGGCCGGCGCAGATGCGGCCGGCGCGTCGGCGACGCGCGCGGATGCGGCATGCAGAGGGAGCGCCAGCGCCGCGGCAGACAGCGCGAGCGCCGCATGCAGGGCCGGCCGCGAACGGGCGGGCCGGCGGGCGCGGGCGGCCGCCGGGGAAATGCCGCGCGAGCGGCGTGCGGGGAGATGAGCCATGGAAGGTCCTTTCGATCCAGCGGGTATCGGCAATTCGTTTGCCTCTACCCACCATGACCCGCCTGGGCACGAAACCTGACATAACAGGAACCATTTTTCTTTTCATTTTCGATTGAACCGCGGGGACGGATGCAGAATCAGACTCTTTCAAGCGCCCGCGGCGCGCGGCCCGACCGTGACCCAGTACGCGGTGCGATAGCGCACCTGCCACCGGCAGCGTGGCCGGCAAGGCGGCCAGCACCGCGTCGGTGTCGCGCAACTGGAACGCCCCGGAAATGCGCAGGCCGGCCACGGCCGGGTCGCAGCGCAGCAGGCCCGGCCGGTAGCGCCCCAGCTCGGCCAGGAACGCGCCCAGCTTCGCGGCATACATGCTGCGCGCCGCGCAGCCAGTCGACGGCGTGCGGGTCCGCCGCCAGCGGCTCCGACGCACCGCCGGCGGACAGGCTCGCCCGCATGCCCGCGGCCAGCGCCAGGGAAGGCCCGCGGGCCGGATCCAGCCGCAGCGCGCCCTCCTGCCACGGAGACGCCGCAGGCGCCGCGCCAGCAGCCGCACGCAGAAGCGCGCCTCGTGCGCGACGATGTCGCCCTGCGGCGCGCGCACGATGAACGGCCTCGCGGACGGCCCGGCATCGGCCACGGCGCGCACCGCGATCTCGCCCTCGCGCAGCCGCAGCAGCCGCCGCGCGCCGTCGAACCGGATGTCCACCGCGCTGCCGGTATTGAGTTCCAGGGTGGACCCTTCTGCCAGCGCCACCGAGCGCGCTCGCCCACGCCGGTGCGCAGGTCGGCGGTCCAGTCGAAAGGATCGGCGCGCCAGGCGGCCCAGGCCAGCGGCCCCGCGGCCGCCAGGGCCGCCAGCGTCTTGAGCGCCGCGCGGCGCGACGCCTGCGCGGGACGGTTCAGCGAGGCCATGCCCAGGCCGGCGGGGATGAGTCCCAGCCGCGCATTGACGCGCTGTGCGCGTTGCCATGCATGCTCATGCTCGGCCTTGCTGGCCCGCCATGCGTCGCAGGCGCGGACGTCGGCCTCGGTGGCGCGCGGCGAGTTCAGGCGCAGCAGCCAGCCGGCCGCCTGCCTTGCCGCGCCGGCGGTCCACGGGCGGCAGCCCGGCCAGGCCCGCCCTCAGCTCACCACCATGATGCATTGTTCCAGCCCCCGCGTAACGTAGCGATGCACCGACCGCAGCGAGACGCCGAGCCGCGCCGCGATCTCGGCGTGGCTCAGCCCCTCCAGCTGGGCCAGCAGGAAAGCCTGGCGGACCCGCGGCGGCAGGCCGTCGAGCATGTCGTCGATTTCGTTCAGGGTTTCGAGCAGGATGAGGCGCTGCTCCGCCGGGGGAACCTGCGCCGGCGGCAGCGCGGCCAGGGCCTCCAGGTAGGCCGCTTCCAGCGAACGGCGCCGGTGATGGTTGAGCATCAGCCGGCGCGCCACGGTGGCGAGGTAGGCGCGCGGCTCGCGCAGCGCCTCCAGCTCGTGCCGATGGCGCAGCACCCGCACGAAGGTGTCGTGGGCCAGGTCCGCGGCGTCGAAGGAATTGCCCAGCCTGGCGCGCAGCCAGTTGTGCAGCCATCCGTGGTGGGCGCGGTACAGCGCCTGGACGGCATCGCCAGAGGCGAACGCATGGTCAGCCAAAACACCCCCGAAAAACAAGTCAAATAAAAATCAATCTCATTCTAAATGGGAAGCGAGGGGAAACGTCAACCCGGGCGCACGGGCGGCGCATTTCGTGGCAGCATGCGTTTTTTTGCCGCCCTTCTCATGTCCCGCGCCGCCCGCCTGCTCGACCTGCTGCAAGTCCTGCGCCGCCACCGCCTGCCGGTGAGCGGGCGCGAACTCGCCGGCACGCTGGGCATCAGCCTGCGCACGCTTTACCGCGACATCGCGACACTGCAGTCGCAGGGCGCGCGGATCGAAGGCGAGCCGGGCGTGGGCTACGTGCTGCGTCCGGGCTTCACGCTGCCCCCGCTCATGTTCAGCACCGAGGAAATCGAAGCCCTGGCCCTGGGCGCGCGCTGGGTGGCGAAACGCTCGGACGCCCGCCTGGGCCAGGCCGCGGTCAATGCGCTGGCCAAGATCGGCGCGGTGCTTCCGCCCGGGCTGCGCGACGAAATCGATGGCACCCCGCTGCTCATCGGCCCGAGCTCCGCGGGCGTGACCGACCAGGTAGACCTGGCGCTCGTGCGCCAGGCCATCCGCGCCGAATGCAAACTGCGCATCGAGTACCGCGACGAAAAAGGCGTGGCCTCCACCCGCGTGATCTGGCCTTTCGCGCTGGGCTTCTTCGACAGCGTGCGCATTCTCATGAGCTGGTGCGAGCTGCGCGGCGATTTCCGGCATTTCCGCACCGACCGCATCGCGGCGCTGGAGGCCGGCGAACGCTACCCGCGGCGGCGGCACGCGCTGCTGCAGGAATGGCGCCAGCTCCAGCGCGAGCGGCTCGGGCAAGACGCGCACACTGCTGCCGGAAACTGACAGCGCGCCTGCCTAAGATGAACGCTCCTTCCCGCAACCGGAGCGCATCATGTCCCACTCATCCTCCATCGCCCCTGACGGAAACTATGTGCTGCTCTACGTCGACAAGCCCGAAGCCAGCGCGGCCTTCTACAGCGCGCTGCTGGCCCGCTCCCCCATCGAGCGCTCGCCCACCTTCGCCCTTTTCGCGCTGGACACCGGCCTGAAGCTGGGCCTGTGGTCGCGCCACGCCCGTGGAGCCGGCCCCGCCGGCCGGGCGGCGGCGCGGAGATCGGTTTCCGCCTGCCCGACGCCGACGCCCGTGAACCGCCGCCACCGCGACTGGAGCCTGCGCGGCCTGGCCTCCTGCAGCCGCCCACCGACATGGATTTCGGCCGCTCGTTCGTGGCGCTGGACCCCGACGGCCACCGGCTGCGCGTGTTCTCGCTCGCGCCGGAAATCGCCCAGGAGGCGGCGCCGGAGCTTGCCGCGGCCCAT
>NZ_LHSJ01000291.1:0-5008 GCF_001270295.1 Achromobacter sp. DMS1
CGCCCGCCACCAGCTTGTAGTCGAACACCGGCCCCAGCCCGGCCTTCCAGGGCAGCAGGTCGGGCACCACGATGGCGGTGAGCGGCCGCCGCCGGGGCATAGCGCAGCGCGCGGCGCACGTGGTCGGGCAGCGGGATGTAATCGCCGAACAGCATGAAGCCGGCGCGGGTCAGCACGCTGCAGAGAGTCAGCAGCAGGATGGCCGAATAGACGTAGATCTCGGAAGGCCAGAGTGTCATGCGCGCGCCTTGAAATAGCGTTCCGCCCAGATGCCGGCCCCCACGCCCGCGATGTCGGCGGCCCGCCAGGCCCAGCCGCAGCGGCAGCGCCTGCCCCACCCAGGCGACCACGCCCGCCGCCAGCATGGAGATCAGCATGGGCCTGGAGTTGGCCAGCGGCACCGTGATGGCCAGCAGCGCCAGCACCGCGGCGAAATCGAGCGACCAGGCCGCCGGCACCAGCGTGCCCATGTAGATACCCGCGATGGACGAGGTCTGCCAGACCAGCCATCCGGGCGCGATCGTGCCGAGGAAGTACCAGAGCTGCTCGCGCGTGCCGCGCTCGGCCGCGTCGCCGTAGCGGGGCATGAAGAGCACGAAGCCCATGTCCGTGGTGAAGTACCCCAGGCCCAGCCGCTTGGGCCAGGACAGGTGGCGGAAATAAGGCTGCAGCGCCGCGCCGAAGATGATGAAGCGCAGGTTCACCACGAAGCCGGCGGCGAAGACCAGCCAGAGCGGGGCGCCGGTGGCGATGAGCGGCAGGGAGGTGAGCTGGGCCGAGCCCGCGTAGAGCAGCAGGGTCATGGCCAGCGCCATGGACTCCGTGAGGCCGGATTTCACCATGGCGACGCCGGTGACCAGCCCCCAGGTGGCGGTGGCGACGAGGGCGGGAACGATGGCATGCACGCCGGCGCGGAAAGCCTCGGCACGCTCGCGGCGGGCGAGCTTCGCGTCTTCGGCGCCGGGCAACGCGGACTCAGATGACAAGGGCGGCCCCCCGGCGATTCGGACAGAACGTCATGGCACTTTGAAAAGGAAAGAAAACGCACGGCATTCCGCCAGGTCCGCCCGGCAGGCGGACGCGCGGCGCCCTGAAGCGCCCCGCCGGAGCTGAATGGCGATTATTGTAACCTCGCCGCTTGATACAATAAGCGGCCCGCGTTTTCCGAGTCTCCCGGCGGTGTGGCCCGGGACGGCAGGCCGGCGCTCATTGGGGAGACGACCATGTCTATGGCGGACCGAGACGGTTTGATCTGGTATGACGGCAAGCTGGTGCCGTGGCGCGACGCCACGACACACGTCCTGACCCATTCCCTGCATTACGGCCTGGCGGTCTTCGAAGGCCTGCGCGCCTACCAGTCCGAGATCGGCACCGCCATCTTCCGCCTCGAAGACCACACCCGGCGCCTGTTCAATTCCGCGCACATCTACCAGATGGCCATTCCCTGGGACCGCGACACGATCAACGAGGCGCAGCGGACGGTGGTGCGCGAGAACAAGCTCGAATCCTGCTATATCCGCCCGCTGGTGTTCTACGGCTCCGAAAAGATGGGCGTCTCGCCGCGAGGCGCCCGGGTCCACGTCGCCATCGCCGCCTGGCCCTGGGGCGCCTACCTGGGCGAAGAGGCCCTGTCCAAGGGCATCCGGGTAAAAGTGTCTTCCTATTCGCGCCAGCACGTGAACGTCACCATGCCGCGCGCCAAGGTCGCCACCACCTACGCCAATTCCATCCTGGCCAACAACGAAGCCCTGCAGGACGGCTACGACGAGGCCCTGCTGCTGGACACCGAAGGCTTCGTGGCCGAAGGCTCGGGCGAGAACCTCTTCATCGTCAAGGACGGCGCGCTCTGCGAACCCGAGATCGCCTCGGCCCTCACCGGCATCACGCGCTCCACCATCCACGCGCTGGCCGCCGACCTCGGCATCCCCGTGCACACCCGCCGCCTCACGCGCGACGACGTCTACATCGCCGACGAGGCCTTCTTCACCGGCACCGCCGCCGAGGTCACGCCGATCCGCGAGGTGGACAACCGCCGGATCGGCGCCGGACGGCGCGGTCCGGTCACGGAGAAGCTCCAGCAGGCGTTCTTCGACGTGGTGCATGGCCGCAACCCGAAGTACCATCACTGGTTGAGCAAAGTTTGATCCCGCGGCGCTGCCGCAGCGCCCGCCTCCCCTTCAACCCTGCCGTTCCACGGTTTTTTTCATGTCAGGAAAGTCCATGTCCGCCGCAGCCCCGGCCGCCGCCCCCCAATCCCACGAAGTCATCGAAGTCGGCGCGGAAGACCTGCCCGTCTTCTGCCCCGGCCCCAAGGCTCCGCTCTGGAGCATGCATCCCCGCGTCTTCCTCGACGTGACGCACACCGGCTCGGCCAACTGTCCATACTGCGGCGCCAGCTATCGCCTGAAGCCCGGCGCCGTCCTGCACGGCCACCACTGAGCCGGCCCCGTCCACGTTTCCGCCCCCAGCCATGTTCGCCACGCCCGACGAAGCCGAGCACGCCTTCTACGAAGCCCTGGAACAGGGAGACGCCGTCCGCCTGATGCAAGTCTGGGCCGACGACGAGGAAGTCGTGTGCATCCATCCGGGAGGCCTGCGCATCGTCGGCCATTCCGCGGTCCAGGAGTCCTGGCAGCAGGTGCTGGCCAACGGCCCCCTGCACATCCGCGCCCTGCGTCCGCTGGTGATGCAGAGCATGATGTGCGCCGTGCACGTCCTGGTGGAGCAGGTGGCGGTGCGCACCCGCGAGGGCACGCAGTTCGCCAATTGCTACGCGACGAACATCTATCACAAGGGGCCGGCGGGCTGGCGCATGGTGATGCACCACGCTTCGCCGGCGCCGGCGGAGGCCGGCGTGCTGGACCTGCACGACGTGCCCGACATGCTGCACTGAATCGGGTGGATCGTTGGCCGCTGCACGCTTAGACACGTCTCCCTGTCCCGTTCCCGCCTGGCTGCCCGGCGGCGATGCCCAGACGGTGTACGCCGCGCTTTTCGCGCAGTACCACCGCATCGCCTTCGTGCGCGACCGCGTGGACACGCCCGACACGGATTTCGTCGACTTCGACTGGACCGGCCCCGGACTCTTCCCGCACAAGGCCGCCGACGGCACGCCGGTCAGCGGCCAGCAGCCGGTCGTGAACGGCAGGACGGCGGCGGCGCGGTGGATGACCGAAGCCGACTGGAAGTCCCTGCCCCACACGCCCGATACGCCCGCGCTGATCCTCTTCCACGGGCTGGAGGGCGGCAGCACGAGCCGCTACGCGCAGTCCATCGCGCATCATTTCCGCGCGCGCGGCTGGATCGTCGTCATCGCGCACTTCCGCGGCTGCTCGGGCGTGCCCAACCGCCTGGCGCGCGCCTACTACTCCGGCGACTCGGCCGAAGTGGGGTTCCTGCTCCAGACGGTGCGCAACCGCATCCCGCACGCCAGGTGGCACGCGGTGGGGGTGTCGCTGGGCGGCAACGCGCTGCTCAAGTACCTGGGCGAGCACCAGGAAGAAACCGCCTGGCTCACGGCCTGCGCCGGCGTGTCGGTGCCGATGGACCTGGTCGCCTGCGGCAAGACGCTGTCCACCGGCGTCTTCAACCGCCGCGTTTATACGGCGCACTTTCTCAAGACGCTCAAGCACAAGGTGCTGGAAAAGGCGCACCGCTTTCCAGGCGCCATCGACGTGATGCGCATCGCCCACGCCCGCGACCTGCGCGACTTCGACGATGCCTACACGGCGCCCATGCATGGGTTCCGCAATGCGCTCGATTACTGGACGCGCGCCTCCAGCAAGCCCCTGCTGCCCGGCATCCGCGTGCCGACGCTGGTGCTCAATGCGCGCAACGACCCGTTCATTCCGCCGAGCGCCCTGCCCCGGCCCGAAGAGTGCTCGCCGTCGGTGCTGCTGCACCAGCCCAGCGACGGCGGCCACGCCGGCTTTCCGACCGGCGCCTTCCCGGCGCACCTGAACTGGCTGCCCCAGCGCCTGGGCCGCTTCTTCGAAACCGGCCTCTGAGCCCCCCGCGACGGGCGCTTTCCGACAGGGTGGACACGCTTCAGCCCGACTTGAAGCGTTCCAGGAGCTGCCTCTCCTCGGCCAGCTTGTCCTTCACTTCCTTGATTTCCACATCGATCTGCGACTGTTCGTAGAAATCGTTGGACATGCCGCGCGCCTGCTGGAGCTGGGATTCGGCGGCCGCGTAGGCGCCGGTCTGCACATAGAACTGGGCCAGGTCGCGGCGCGCCTGCACGGGCTTGCCCGTGCGCTCCTCGCTCTGGGCCAGCATCTGGTAGAGCGCGGGCTCGTCCGCCCCCCACTGCTTGATCTTCTCGCGCAGGTAGGCTTGCGCGATCTGCGTGCCGGCCCACCGCCTGCAGGGCGGTGGCGTAGGCCATGCCCAGGGCCCTCCGGTCGGGCCAGCGCCGGACAGCCGCCTGCGACAGCTCCAGGGCGCGCGCCGTGTCCTTGCGCGCCAGGGCGATATCCACGCTCAGCTTGGCCAGTTGCGGCGAGTTCTGGCCGTCGGCCGTGGCCTGCTTCCATTCGCGCTCGGCCTCGTCCAGGTTGTTGCGCGTGTAGGCCTGCAGCGCCAGCCCGTAGCAGGCCGCCGAGCGGCGCACGCCGGACAGCGCGCGCGCCTCGTCGCGCAACTGCTGCTCGGCGCTGCGCAGGCTGAGGGCGTCGCGTCCCTGCACCACGCGCATCTTGGCGCGCAGATACCAGAAATCGTCGCTGTCGAGATGCTGCCTGGGCGGCAGCGACCGGATGCGGTTCTGCACGTCGGACATGCGATCGATGGACAAGGGGTGGGTGCTGGCCCAGGAGCCGCCGCCCGCCCCTTCGTTCAGGCGCGATGCATTCATGAGGCGCGCGAACATCTGCGCCATGCCGCCGGGGTCATAGCCCGCCTTGGTGAGCATCTGCAGGCCGGCCCGGTCGGCTTCGCGTTCGGCGTCGCGCGAGAAGCCGAGCTGGCGGCCGTGGCCGCCGCCTGCCCGAACGCGGCCACCCCCATG
>NZ_LHSJ01000292.1:0-4958 GCF_001270295.1 Achromobacter sp. DMS1
CGCCTTGCCCCGGGGCGCAGCCGGCGCCGCGCCCCGGCGTCGAGCGTTTCGACACCGGCCTCACCCGCCGCAAGACCGAGGCCGCCAGCAGCTAGGGCCGCGCCTCCTTATCTACCTTATCCATTTATGCCGCGCGGATGCCGCCCAGCTTCACCACCGTGGCGCTGAAGCCTTCCAGCAGCTTTTCGCGGCGCCGGGCCGCGCGCGCCATGGCGGCTTCCTTCACGGGACCGTAGCCGCGGATTTCCTCGGGCAGGCTGGCCAGCTCGACGGCGCGGTCCAGGTTGCCGCGGTTGAGCTTGCCCAGGATCGCCGCCATGGTTTCGCCGTACTCCCGCATGAGCGCGCGCTCGGCCTTGCGCTCGGCGGCGTAGCCGAAGGGGTCGAATCGCGTGCCGCGCAGAAAGCGCAGGCGCGCCAGCATGCGGAACACGCGCAGCATCCCGTGCCCGTAGGCATGCTTCCGGGGCCGGCCGTCGGGCCCCGGCCGCGCCAGCAGCGGCGGCGCCAGGTAGAAGCGCAGCTTCCAGTCCCCCTCGAACTGTTCGTTGACGCGGGCAAGGAATTCGCCGTCGCTGTAGAGCCTGGCCACCTCGTATTCGTCCTTGTAGGCCATGAGCTTGAAGTAATTGCGCGCCACCGCGATCGCCAGCCGGTCGGTGCCGGTGGCCTCCCGCTCGGCGGCGGCCACCTTGCGCACCAGGGCCTCGTACTTCGCGGCATAGGCCGCGTTCTGGTATTGGGCCAGGTACGCCTTGCGCACGGCGACCAGCCGCTCCAGCTCGGCGGGCGGCTTCTTCAGTTCCAGCACCGGCTTGTGCGCGCGCGGACGGCTGATCTCGACGACCCCGTCGGCAGCCCGGAAGCCGGCTCGTCGCGGTCCAGCTCGCGCAGCAGGCCGGCCAGGTCGTGCGCCGCGCGGCGGCCCCAGCCGAATGCCGCGAGGTTGCGCTCGACCTGCTGGCCGTTGAGCTCGATGGCGCGGCGCAGCGCCTGCGCGGACAGCGGCAGCCAGCCCTTCTGCCAGGCATAGCCCAGCATCAGCGGATTGGCGTAAATGGCGTCTCCCAGCAGACGCAGCGCCAGGCCCGAGGCGTCCACCAGCGCCAGGCGGTCCGGGCCGCAGGCCGCCCGCAGGTCGGCCAACAGGTCCGAGCCGGGCAGCGCCCAGTCCGGGTCGTGCACGAAGGCCGCCGTGGGCAGGGTTTCGCTGTTGAGCAGACCGTGCGTGCGGCCCGGCGCCAGGCGCGCGATCGCATCCGGCCCCGCCGCCACGACGAGATCGCCCGCCAGCAGCAGGTCGGCCTCGCCCATGGCCACGCGCGTATTGAGCAGGGCGCCCGGATCCGCCGCCAGCAGCACGTGCGAGTAGACCGCGCCGCCCTTCTGCGCCAGGCCCGCCATGTCCAGCACCGACGCGCCCTTGCCCTCCAGGTGGGCCGCCATTCCGACGAGCTGGCCGATGGTGACCACGCCCGTGCCGCCCACGCCCGCCACGAACACGCCGTACGGGCGGTCCAGGCCCGGCCGCGACGCCGGCCCGGGCAGACCCTCGTCGGGCGCCGTCTCGCCGCCGCGCATGGCCCGGGGCGGCTTCAGCCGCCCGCCTTCCACCGTCACGAAACTGGGGCAGAAGCCCTTCAGACAGGAAAAGTCCTTGTTGCAGCTCGACTGATTGATGCGGCGCTTGCGGCCGAATTCCGTCTCCAGCGGCTCCACCGAGAGACAGTTCGACTGCTCCGAACAATCGCCGCAGCCCTCGCAGACCCGCTCGTTGATAAGCACCCGGCGCGCCGGGTCGGGATAGGCGTTGCGCTTGCGGCGGCGCCGCTTCTCGGTGGCGCAGGTCTGGTCGTAGATCAGCACCGACACGCCCGGGTATTCGCGCAGCTCGCGCATCACGGCGTCCAGCTCGTCGCGGTGCCTCACGGGCACGCCCGGCGCCATGCCCGCCATGCCGCGGTACTTGCCGGGATCGTCCGTCGCCACCACGATTTTCTCTATGCCCTCGGCCGCCATCTGGCGGCTGATCATGGGCACCGACAGCGGCCCGTCCACCGGCTGCCCGCCGGTCATGGCCACGGCGTCGTTGAACAGGATCTTGTAGGTGATGGGCACGCGCGCCGCCACCGCCGCGCGGATGGCGAGCAGGCCCGAGTGGAAATACGTGCCGTCGCCCAGGTTGGCGAATACGTGCTTTTCCTCGGTAAACGGCGCCTGGCCGATCCAGGGCACGCCCTCGCCGCCCATCTGGGTGCAGACCTGGGTGTTGCGGCCCATCCACGTGACCATGTAGTGGCAGCCGATGCCCGCCATGCCGCGCGAGCCATCCGGCACCCGGGTCGAGGTATTGTGCGGACAGCCCGAACAGAACCACGGCTTGCGCTCGGCCGTCACCCTCGGCCGCGCCAGCGCCGCCTCGCGCCCGGCGATCTCCGCCAGCCGCGCCTCGATGCCCGCGCGCACGTCCTGCGGCAGCGCCATGCGCAGCAGCCGGGCCCCCACGGCCTTGGCCACCATGGCCGGCGAGAACTCGTAGTGCGCCGGCAGCAGCCAGTTGCCCTGGGGCACCGACCACTCGCCGCCGTCCTTGTCGTCGAACTTGCCCACCACGCGCGGAATCTTGCGCCCGCTGCCGATCCAGCCGAACAGCTCCTCCTTGAGCTGGTACTCCAGGATCTGCCGCTTTTCCTCCACCACCAGGATCTCGTCCAGGCCCTCGGCGAAACGCTGCACGCCCGTGGCCTCCAGCGGCCAGACCATGCCCACCTTGAAAACCCGCAGGCCGATGCGCCAGCACACGTCTTCGGTCAGGCCCAGGTCGGCCAGCGCCTGCATGGTGTCCAGGTGCGCCTTGCCCGAGGTCATGATGCCGTAACGGGCCGTGCCGGCCGGCACCGTCCACAGTTCCCGGTTCAGGCCGTTGGCGCGCGCATAGGCCAGGGCTGCGTATAGCTTGTGGTCCAGCAGCCGCGCCTCCTGCTGCAGGGGCGTGTCCGGCACGCGGATGTTGAGGCCGCCGGGCGGCACGTCGAAATCCTCCGGCAGCGCGATCCGCACGCGCTCGGGGTCGACCTCCACCGGCGCCGAAGCCTCCACGATGTCGGTAATGCACTTCAGGCCGACCCACACCCCCGCGTAGCGGCTCATCGCCCAGCCGTGGATGCCGTAGTCCAGCACCTCCTGCACGCTGGCCGGAAACAGCACCGGAATCATGCAGGCCTTGAGTATGTGGTCGCTCTGGTGAGGCAGCGTGGAAGACTTGGCCGGGTGGTCGTCGCCGGCCACCGCCAGCACGCCGCCATGGCGCGAAGTGCCCGCCGCGTTGGCATGCTTGAAGACGTCGCCGCAGCGGTCCACGCCCGGCCCCTTGCCGTACCACATGCCGAACACGCCGTCGTATTTCGCGCCCGGAAACAGATTGACCTGCTGCGAGCCCCACACCGCCGTGGCCGCCAGGTCTTCGTTGACGCCCGGCCGGAACTCGACGTGGTGCGCCTTGAGATGGGCGGACGCCTTCCACATGTTCTGGTCCAGCCCGCCCAGCGGCGACCCCCGGTAGCCCGACACGAAGCCGGCGGTGTTCAAGCCCGCGCGCCGGTCGCGCATGCGCTGCATCATGGGCAGGCGCACCAGCGCATGGATGCCGCTCATCCAGGCGCGGCCGGATTCCAGGGTGTATTTGTCATCGAGCTGGACGGATTCGAGCGCCGCCCGCACCGCGGGCGAGAGGGGAGCATTCATGTCGCCTCCGAGGATCGTCTATCCCCGCCGCCGCCTCCCTGCATGCCCGCCGGACTCCCTTCGTGCCGCGCACGCCGGTATGAGCCCTTGGAGCGGCCCGGCGGCGGCTGTCAACCCGCGGCGGCGCGTGAGCCGCGCGTCGCGCAGACAGGCGCCAGGCCGGACGATGCAAGCTGACGATGTGACGGGGCCGTGCAGTCCAGGCGCGGATGCGCTTGTGGTCCGTCCGTTGTAACCGCTACCCCGCCGCCCGGCAATAGTGCGGTGCGATAATGCCGGCCATGGACTTCGCCTCTCGCATCGCCGCCTGGCAGCGCCGGCATGGCCGCCATGGCCTGCCCTGGCAGCGCAGCCGCGACCCCTACCGGGTCTGGCTCTCGGAAATCATGCTCCAGCAGACGCAGGTGGCCACCGTCATTCCCTATTACGAGCGATTCCTCGAGCGCTTTCCCGACGTGCAGGCGCTGGCCGCCGCCGCCCAGGAAGACGTCATGCCCTACTGGGCGGGCCTGGGCTACTACGCCCGGGCGCGCAACCTGCACCGCTGCGCCCAGGAAGTCGCGCGCGACTGGAACGGCCGGTTTCCGCCCAGCGCCGAACAGATCGCCACCCTGCCCGGCATCGGCCGCTCCACCGCCGCCGCCATCGCCGCCTTCAGCTACGGCGAGCGCTCGCCCATCATGGACGGCAACGTCAAGCGCGTCTTCACCCGCCATTTCGGCATCGAGGGCGATCCCTCGCGGCGCGAGGTGGAACAGCGGCTCTGGGCGCTGGCCGAGGCCCAGGTCGAGGCCGCGCCCGGCCTGGACATGGCCGCCTACACGCAAGGGCTGATGGACCTGGGCGCCACCGTCTGCACCCGCGGCAAGCCCGCCTGCGGGGCCTGTCCGGTGGCGGCCACCTGCGTGGCGCACCGCGATGGCCGCCAGGCCGAACTGCCTGCGCCCAAGGCGCGCAAGGCCATTCCCGAACGCCAGACCGCCATGCTGGTGCTGCAGCACGGCGGCGCCGTGCTGCTCCAGCAGCGCCCGTCGCCCGGCATCTGGGGCGGGCTGTGGAGCCTGCCGGAGTTCGATCCCGGGCAAGACCCCGGCGACGCCTCCCGCGCGCTCGGACTGGAGCCCGAAGGCCGCCACGAACTGGCCGCCTTCGCCCATACCTTCACCCACTACCGCCTGCACGTGCGGCCCTGGTACGTGCCCGTGCGCGCCGCC
>NZ_LHSJ01000293.1:0-4910 GCF_001270295.1 Achromobacter sp. DMS1
CACGCCTCGCCGGCCGCGCCTGGCCGGCCGCGCCTAGCCGGCCGCGCCTAGCCGGCCGCGCCTAGCCAGCCGCCTGCAGGGCTTGGTCCACGGCCGCCTGCGCGGCGCCGGGCAGCGGATGCTCCCGTTGCAGCAGGAGCACGCGCTCGCGGAATTCGGCCGCCGCCTGGGGCCGGGCTTTTTCCATGGCGCGCAGCGTGCGCGCCAGCAGCAGCCGGGCGTTGACGCTGTGCGGGTGGGCCAGGCATTGCCGCAGGTTGCCGTCCAGGATCTCGCGTTCTCCGTTCAGTCCGGGTTCCCGCGGGTCGCCAGCGCCGTGGCAGCGCACGGCCAGCAACTGCTCCAGGCGCAGCAGGTAATCGGCGAAGCCAGGGCCCTCGGGCACCTGGTAGGCGGCCGGCGCGGGCTGCGGGCGCAGCGCGGAATGCCGCGCCAGCAAGGCCAGCATGTCCCGGGCCAGGCCGCTCAGCGCCGCGGCCGGATCGGCCGGCGCAAAGCGGGCCGACAGCTCGCCCACGCAAGATTCGTCTTCCATGCGCAGCAGCCGCAATTGCGCCGTCCACGGACCCGAAGGCGGGGCCAGCAGGTGCGTAAGCACCACGAAGTCGCTCTGCGCCTCGCATTGGGCCGCGTAGCGCAGGGCGTCGTTGTCGTCCCAGGCGCGCGCGCTCAGCACGAAGCCGGGCGAGGGCTGCGTCAGCCAGGGCACCAGCGTCTGCGTGCGCGCGCCGGCCAGCAGGCGGGCCTGCTCGTTCAGGTAGAGCGGCACGGCGCGGCTCAGCCTGCCCGCGGCGTCGGCGAGCTGGGCGTTCGGGGGCGTGCCGGGCGCGCCGGCATCGGCCGAGGCGCCCAGGAACGTCACCAGCACCGCGTCGTCGGCCGGCCGCGGGTAGAGCGCGGCGGCGGCCGAGTCTTCGGCCAGCCACACCGGCCCCTGGGCGGAAAGTATGTTCATGCGCATGGGCGCGGATTCCGGCACGGCGCCGTCGCCGACGCGAAGGCGCGCCAGTTCGGCGTCCCAGTAGGCCAGCGCCTCTTTCCAGTCGGGCCGCTGCTGCGCATACAGCGCGTCGAGCACCTGCCGCGCCGGTTCCGGGCGCCCCAGCGCGGCGTAGGCCCTGATGAGATTGCCGCCCACGCCCATCCCGTGCGCCGCGGCGTCGAAATGGGGAGCGGTCATGGAAACCAGCGCCTCCAGCTGGCCCGAGCGGCCTAGGTCGCCGCTCATGCGCAGCAGCAGGTCCGCGGGGACGGGCCGACCGGCGCGTTCGAGCGCCAGGCGGTAGTAGCCGAGAGCGCCGGCCAGGTTGTGCGCGCCCAGTTCGCCGTGCGCCAGCCAGAGCTGGGCGCGCCAGCTTCCGGGCAGCCCGGCCACGCGCCGCATCGCGGCCAGGCCGGCCGTGTCGCCGCCGTGCTCGCGATGGATGGCCTCGAACCATCCCAGGCCGTTGTCCTGGTTCGGGTCGAGCTCCAGCGCGCGCCACAGCGTGTCCAGGGCGGCGGCCTGGTCGCCGCGCTCCGCGTGGACCTTGGCGAGGTTGGTCAGCACCACGCCGGTGGGGCCGTGCGTTTCGATGTGGCGCTCGAGCACGCGTTCGCTGTCGTCGAGCCGCCCGTTCTCCAGGTGGACGATGGCCAGCAGCACCGCGCCGCGCTCGCCGCCGCCGTCCAGCTCGTACAGGCGTTCGGCCGCGTCGGCGAGGTCGGCATGCAAGCCGTCGCCGAGCGACTGCACGAGCAGGCCCGCCAGCGCGTCGGCGTCGTCCCAGCGCTGCCGGATGGCGTCGGGCAGCATGCGGGTGCGCCACTCCTGGCGGGTTATCTGGAATTCGCGGCCATAGGCGTCATAGACGCGGATCATGCCGCCGTCGGGTGCCGGATTGCTCATGGGGACAGCTCCTGGTGGGCCATGGGGCGGGTTCGGGAGAACGTCAGGGCGCCGCGGCCACGTCGATGCGGGCCTCGCCGCAGGTCACGGTCTGGCCCGCGCGTATCTTGGCGCTCTTGCGCGTTTCCACCGCGCCGTCCACGCGCACCAGGCCGTCGGCCACCAGCATTTTGCCGGCGCCGCCGCTGGCGCACAGGCCGGCGGCCTTGAGCAGCTGGTGGATTTCGATGAATTCGCTTCCGGGTGAAAGCGTGAAGGCGATGCGGGGCATGTGCGGTCCTGGAGCGGGGGTCAGGGCTGCCCGCCCGCGCCGGGAGCGGGCGGGGCGGGCGGAGCGGGTTCGGATGGCGCGGCGGGCGCGCGGCCGCCGTTCTCGGCGCGCGCCATCCAGGCAATGAGCGAAGAGCGCATGGCTTCTTCCACCGACATCTGGATGGGGTGCACCCATTCGCGCGGCACGAACACCGTGTAGCCGCCGATCATGTAGCCCATGGGCAGGTAGACGGCCACGCGCTCGCCCGGCGTGAAGCCCTCGGGCAGGTCGTCGAGATTGCGGCGGGTGACCAGCCCCACCAGCTCCAGCTGCTGGCCGGGCATGCGCAGGATCACCACCTGCTGGGCCGTGGCCTTGGACGAGGGCGAGAAATAGTCGGCGAAGCTCTTGAGCGAGGAATAAATGCTCTTGACCACGGGCAGGTTGGTGAACGGCATTTCCAGCAGCAGCAGGACGCGCTGCACGCGCTCCTTGGAAACCAGGTAGCCGATGAGCAGAATGCCCAGCACGCCCAGCGCCAGCCCCATGCCCGGAATGTAGAACCCGCCGATGAAGGGGCGCAGGAACGTCAGCGCCACCGCCTCGGTCCAGGCCAGGAAGATGTACAGCAGGTAGAGGGTCAGGGCCAGCGGCAGCACCGTGATGAGGCCGCGGAAAAAGTATTTGTAAAGACGGGTCATAAGAATAAGGGTCGGATGACGTCGCGTGCGTCCGGGGGCCGCCAGCATACCAGCCGCGGCCGCGCCGGCCGGTAACAAACCGCGCAAGCATGCCGCATGGCGCGGGCCGGGCGCTGTCCCGGCGCCACGTCCTAGCGGTCCACCGGCAGGAACAGGGTTTCCTTGATTTCCTCCATGACCACGTAGCTGCGCGACTCGGCCGAAGCGGGCAGGCGCTTGAGGATTTCGCCCAGCAGGCGGCGGTATTCATTCATTTCGGTCAGGCGCGCCTTCACCAGGTAGTCGAAATCGCCGGACACCAGGTGGCATTCCATGACCTCGGGCACGTACATCAGCTCTTTCTTGACCTTGTCGAACACGTCGCCGGATTTGGCCGACAGCTTGATCTCCAGGAACACCAGCAGGTTCTTGCCCAGCGCCGCCGGATTGACGCGCGCGTGATAGCCGGTGATCACGCCCTCTCGTTCCATGCGCTTGAGGCGGTCCGAGCAAGGGGTGGCCGACAGGTTGACCCGCTCGGCCAGTTCCGTGACGGAAATGCGGCCCTCGCGTTGAAGAATATCCAGCATTTTCAGGTCGATACGGTCGAGGTCGCGCATTTTCACTATCGAAAAAGGAAAAAAACCGGCTTGGCGGGAAAAACCACTGCCCAATATGAATTTTCAGTGACTTTCACTGCAATGCGGCTCATAGACTACCGAAATTACGGCTCGAATCCAAACACGGGAAAGAATCATGCACGTCATCGTCCTTGGCAGCGGCGTCATAGGCACCACCACCGCTTATTACCTGGCGCGGCTGGGCGCCAAGGTCACGGTGCTGGAGCGGCAGCCCGGTTCCGCCCTCGAAACCAGCTACGGCAATGCCGGCCAGGTCTCGCCCGGCTATTCGACGCCCTGGGCCGCCCCGGGCATTCCGCTCAAGGCCCTGAAGTGGATGTTCCAGAAACACGCGCCGCTGGCCATCCGCCCCGACGGCACGCTGTATCAATGGCGCTGGATGGCGGCCATGCTGGCCAATTGCTCGGCCGACCGCTACGCCGTCAACAAAGAGCGCATGCTGCGCCTGGCCGAATACAGCCGCGACTGCCTGCGCGAGCTGCGCGCCGCCGCCGGCATCCACTACGAGGAACGCGCGCGCGGCACGCTGCAGCTTTTCCGCACCGAAGCGCAGATGGAAGCGGCGCGCCGCGACATCGCTGTGCTCGAAGAGGTGGGCGTGCCGTACGAACTGCTGGACCGCAACCGTCTGGTCACGGCCGAGCCCGCGCTGGCGCGCGCCGCGCACAAGCTGTCGGGCGGCCTGCGCCTGCCCAACGACGAAACCGGCGATTGCCGCCTCTTCACCGTGCGCCTGGCCGAACTGGCGGCCGGGCTGGGCGTGGAATTCCGCTACGGCCAGCAGGTCGAGGCGCTGGCCGCCGCCGGCGGGCAGATCAGCGGCGTGCGGGTCGGCGGCCAGACGCTCACGGCGGACCGCTACGTTGCCGCCTTCGGCAGCTATACGCGGCGCTTTCTCGCGCCTCTGGGCCTGGACCTGCCCGTCTACCCGGTAAAGGGCTATTCGCTCACCATTCCCATGACAGACGAATCCGCCGCGCCGGTTTCCACCGTGCTCGACGAAACCTACAAGGTCGCCGTCACGCGGTTCGACCGCCGCATCCGCGTGGGCGGCATGGCCGAGCTTTCCGGTTTCGACCTGCGCCTGAAGGATGCGCGCCGCAAGACCCTGGAGCTCGTGGTGAACGACCTGTTCCCCGGCTGCGGCGACCTGCCGGCGGCCGAGTTCTGGACCGGCCTGCGCCCCATGACGCCCGACAGCACGCCCATCGTGGGGGCCACCCGCTACGGCAACCTCTACCTGAACACCGGCCACGGCACGCTGGGCTGGACCATGGCCTGCGGCTCGGGCAAGCTGGTGGCCGACCTGGTCATGGGCAAGCGCCCGGCCATCCGCACCGATGGGCTGGACCTGTCCCGCTACGAGCGCCGCGGCCGCGTGAGCCAGCCGCTGGTGCTGGACGGCAAGAGCGCCTGATTCCCGGGGCGCGCGGCGCGGGCCGGCCTCG
>NZ_LHSJ01000294.1:0-4903 GCF_001270295.1 Achromobacter sp. DMS1
GCCCATGCGGCGCGGCATTGCGCGCATGGATGCGGCCCCGGTGCGCGGCAACGGCGGCCTGGGCGATGCTCAGCCCCCAGGCCCGTGCCCGTGCCGGGCTTGGCCGAGGCCGAGCGATAGAAGGGCTCGAACAGCGCCGGCAGCTCGCTTTCGGGCACGCCCGGCCCTTCGTCGCGGATTTCCAGGCAGGCCAGTCCGCCGGCGGGCCGCAGGCGGACGTGCACGGTACCCTCGTCGGGGCTGTAGCGCACGGCGTTGCGCAGCACATTCTCGATAGCGCTGGACAGGCTGCACGCGTCGGCCCGCACCGGCAGCGGCCCGGGCGCGTCGCAGTCCACCCGGACGCCGCGGCCCGCGGCTTCGTAGCGCGCGTCCTGCGCCACGGCGGCCACGATGCCGGCCAGGTCGCGCACTTCGGCGGGAGCGGGCAGGGCGCCCATCCGCGCCAGCCTCAGGGTGTTGCCGACCAGCGCGTCCAGCCGTTCGCACTCGCGTTCGATGCGGTCGAGCTGCACGGCCTGCCGCTCGTCCTTGTTGCGCGCCAGTTCCAGCGCCAGCTGCAGGCGCGCCAGAGGCGAGCGCAGCTCGTGGGCAATGCTGTGCAGCAACTGCTCGCGCATGCCGACCAGGGCGTTGAGCCGTTCGGCCATGGCGTTGAAATCGCGCGCCAGCAGGCCGATCTCGTCATGGCGGGCCGCGACCTTGGCGGGCGTGCGCGCCGCCAGGTTGCCGGCCGAGAGCGCCTGCGTGGTCTGGCGCAGCAGCGCTACCGGCCCCGCGACGTGGCGGGTGAGCGCCCAGCACAGGGGCGCGGTGACGGCCAGGGCGAACAGCAGCAGCGCCAGCGCCACCGGCGTCAGCGACAGCAGCTCCCAGTGCGAGGAGTCGAACGGAAGGAACAGCAGCAGGCGCTGCGTGCCGTCGGGCAGCGCCAGCAGGTGCGGATCCCACCAGGACACGCGTTCCGGAATGCGGTCGGCGCGCGCATATTCGGTTTCCCGGAGGCGGTCGGGCGAGGTGCGGTACGCGGCCAGCCAGTCGCGCATGCGCGCCGGCAGCCGGCGGCCGAGGATGTCGGCGTCCCGGTCGTCAAGCAGATAGATCTTGAGCGCGGAGTAGTGCGCGTCCATGGCGTCGACCCAGCGCCTGAGGCCGGGCTCGCCTTCGGTCACGGCCACCTGCGCGGCGTCGCGCGTGAGGCTGGCCGGACTGAGGCCGTCCAGGGAATTGAAGCGCAGCCACGCCACGGCGGCGGTCAGCACCATGCCGCACACCAGGATGGCGGCCATCGCGCCCCAGAACGTCAGGAAGGCCCGCCAGAAGAGGGAGCGGGTGGGCAGCCAGGTCATGCCCGGCCCGCCGCCAGCACGTATCCCAGCCCGCGCAGGTTGCGGATCGCCAGGCCCTCGGGCGCGCCGTCCATGCGCAGCTTGCGCCGCAGGCTGCTGATGTGCGTGTCGATGCTGCGGTCGTAGCGGTCGGGCACGCGACCCAGGGCATACAGGCTGATCTGGTCCCTCGCCACGACCTGGCCCGGGGTGCGCATCAGGATCTCCAGGACCCGCTGTTCGGCGCCCGTGAGCGCGATGTCTTCCTCGCCGAGGCGGGCCACGCCGCTGGCCGGGTCCAGGCGCAGCGGCCCCACGCGCAGGTGCGGGCCGCAAGGCTCGGGCGCGCTTTCGAACCGCCGCATCACGGCCGTGATGCGCGCCTTGAGTTCGCGCGGACTGAAAGGCTTGGCCAGATAGTCGTCGGCGCCGAATTCCAGCCCCAGTACGCGGTCGGCCTCGCCGCCATGCGCCGTGAACATGATGACCGGCCGGCGCGAGTGCCGGCGGTACTGGCGCAGCAGGTCCAGCCCGCTGCCGTCCGGCAGCATCAGATCGAGCAGGATCAGGTCGAGATCGCCGCGGGCCAGCAGGGGCCGCGCTTCGGCGCAGCTGTGCGCGAGGGCGAGGCGGCACAGCCCGGGCTCCAGATACTCGCACAGCATCTGCGCCAGCTCGACGTCATCGTCGATGAGCAGGATGCTGCGGGAGATTGCGGAGGGATGAGTGAAAGCCATAGGGGTTCTGCAACCGGCAGTTTGGCCGATGGCGCGGCGCCGGTGTGTCAAGAAGTGCAAAGAAGATAAAAGTTGCCGAAAGCCCGTTGCCGGCCCGGGATGCATCCGATTTTAATATGAGAATAGTTTTCATTCATAACCAAGAAAGATCGCCCGGTGAGTGCGCGCGGGGCGCGCGAACCGGGTGGCGACGGGAGAAGTCACTCGATGAGCAGGAAATATCTGGCCACGGCGAGACGTGGCCCGGGCGCGCGCACGCGCCTGGCGGCCGCATTGTGCGCGGCCGGCTTCGGCGCGGCCGGCTTCGGCGCGGCCGGCTTCGGCGCAGGCCGAGGGGCGCGCCACCACGCTGGACACCGTGGTGGTGACGGCCTCGGGCTTCGAGCAGCAGATCCAGGACGCTCCGGCGTCGATCAGCGTGATTACACGCGAAGACCTGGAAAACAAGTTCTACCGCGACGTCAACGACGCGCTGCTGGAAGTGCCCGGCGTGGTCATCACCGGCGGCGGCGACCGCCAGGATATCAGCCTGCGCGGCATGGGCCCCAAATACACGCTGATCCTCATCGACGGCAAGCGCCAGAACTCGCGCGAAACCCGCACCAACTCGGATTCCTCCGGCGTGGAAGGCGGCTGGACGCCGCCGCTGTCGGCCATCGAGCGCATCGAGGTGGTGCGCGGCCCCATGTCGTCGCTGTATGGCTCGGACGCCATGGGCGGGGTGATCAACATCATCACGCGCAAGGTGCCGCAGGAGTGGGGCGGCGAGATCCGCATGGACACCACCATCCAGGAAAGCAGCAAGTCCGGCGACATCTACCAGGGCAATTTCTACCTGGCCGGCCCCATCAAGAACGACCTGCTGGGCCTGCAGATCTATGGCCAGGCCACGCAGCGCGACGAGGACGACATCTACAACGGCTTCTCCAAACGCAACGCCAACAGCGTGACCGCCAAGCTGGCTCTCACGCCCAACCGCGATCACGACATCGTGCTGGAAGGCACGTCCATGCGCCAGAAGCGCCAGGAGACGCTGGGCAAGACGGTCGAGCCGCTGGCGCCCGGCGTCGCGTGCCCGCGCACCGGCTGCCCGGCCTCGTCCGAGAACGACTACCGCAGCAACAAATGGGCCCTCTCGCACACGGGACGCTGGGGCTGGGCGGTGTCCGACAGCTATGTCCAGCAGGAAGAGTTCGACAATCGCAGCCGCGAAATGAAGATCAAGAACCTCGACCTGCAGACGAGCTGGTCCGTGCCGCTGGGTTCGCACATGCTCAACGTGGGCGCGAGCTATCTCAACCAGCGCCTGACCGACCTCACCGGCAACCAGATCCAGGGCGGCCCCAGCAAGGTGGAGCGCTACCAGTGGGCCGTGTTCGCCGAGGACGAATGGCGCCTGACGGACAGCTTCGCGCTGACCGGCGGCCTGCGCATGGACAAGGACGAGAATTTCGGCGACCACTTCAGCCCGCGTCTGTACGGCGTGTGGCACATGACCGAGCGCTGGACCCTCAAGGGCGGCGTATCGACCGGCTTTCGCGCGCCCGACCTGCGCCAGACGGTGGCGGGCTGGGGCCAGGTCAGCCGCGGCGGCAACATGTACGGCAACCCGGACCTGACGCCCGAGAAGTCGGTCACCGAGGAAATCGGCGTGCTGTACGACGACGGCGAGGGCTTCAACGCCGGCCTCACGCTGTTCAATAACGACTTCAAGGACAAGATCACCCGCGTGGCGTGCCCGCTGACGCAGTGCACGGACGGCCCCAACCAGTTCGGCGCCAACCCCACCACGTACATGAACGTGGACAAGGCGGTGTCGCGCGGGGTGGAAGCCAGCATGAAGCTGCCGCTGGCGCGGGACTGGTCGCTCACGAGCAGCTACACCTACACCAAGTCCGAGCAGAAATCCGGCGAATACAAGGGCCAGCCGCTGAACCAGTTGCCCAAGCATCTGTTTACCGCCACGCTGGACTGGCAGGCGTCGGACGCGCTCAGGGCCTGGGCCCGCGTGAATTTCCGCGGCAAGGAAAGCCAGCCCATCACCGGGCCGTCGTCCTCGTCCGTGGTGGCGCCGTCCTACACCTTCCTGGACCTGGGCGGCTCCTACGCGCTGAACAAGCGGGTATCGCTCTACGCCGGCATCTACAACCTGCTGGACAAGGAAGTGAACTACGACGACTACGGCTACGTCGAGGACGGCCGGCGCTACTGGCTGGGCGTGGGCGTGAAGTTCTGATGAAACCCGGGCGCAAGCCCATCCGATCAAGAGGTGCGAATGACGACGCAAGTACGGACCGGGCAGGTCCGCCGCTGGCTGGCCCGGGCGGGCGCGGCCCTGGTCCTGGGAAGCTTGGGCGCGGCGGCGGCCGCGCAGCAGACGGTGCTGGTCAGGCATGCGCGCGGCGAGACCGGCGTGCCTTACCAGCCCGCCAAGACGGTGGTCATGGATCTGGCCGTGCTCGACACCCTGCACGCGCTGGGCGTGGAGCCCACCGGCGTGCCCACCGCGGCCAAGCTGCCGCCCCAGCTCGCCCGGTACGCGGATGCGCGCTACCTGAAGGTGGGCAGCATGTTCGAGCCCAACTACGAGGTCATCCACGCGGCCGCGCCGCAGGTGATCTTCGTAGCGGGCCGCTCGGCGCCCAAGTATGACGAGTTGTCGCGGCTTGCGCCCACCGTGGACCTGACGGTGAATCCCAAGGACCTGGTGGGCAGCCTGAAGCGCAATGCGGCGATACTGGGCGACATCTACGGCCGGCAGGACGAGGCGCAGCGCAAGCTGGCGGCGCTGGACGCGTCCATCTCGGCGCTGCGCGGGCGGGCGGCCGGGGCGGGCGC
>NZ_LHSJ01000295.1:0-4896 GCF_001270295.1 Achromobacter sp. DMS1
CGCAGCAGCCGCGCGCGCGCGCCGCGCGCCGACAGCCCCTCTTCGACCGCGCGCTCGGAGGTGTAGCGGATCAGGCCGGGTTCATAGTGCATCTTGTCCATGACCTGCGCACAGGCGTCGATGCACGCGCCGCAGCCGATGCACATGTATTGCAGGCCGTCGCGGATATCGATGCCGGTCGGGCAGACCTGCACGCAGAGGCTGCAGTCCACGCAGTCGCCCATGCCGGCCGACTTGTGATCCACTTTGCGCGAACGGCCTCCGCGCGGCTCGCCGCGCCGCTTGTCGTAGGTGACCACGAAGGTGTCGGGGTCCACCATGACGCTCTGGAAGCGCGCATAGGGGCACATGTACTTGCAGACCGACTCGCGCATGAAGCCCGCGTTGCCCCAGGTGGCGAAGCCGTAGAACAGCATCCAGAACCACTGCCAGGGACCGAGCTGCAGCGTGAAAAGCTGGTGGCCCAGCTCACGGATGGGCGCGAAATAGCCGATGAAGGTCGAGCCCGTCCACCAGGCCACGGCAATCCAGAGCGCGTGCTTGGTGATCTTCAGCCGGGCCTTGCGCCAGGTCCAGGGCGATTCGTCCAGGCGGATGCGCGCCACGCGGTCACCCTCGACCTTGCGCTCGATCCACATGAAGATTTCGGTATAGACGGTCTGCGGACAGGCATAGCCGCAGAACAGCCGCCCCGCCACCGCGGTGAACAGGAAGAGCGCCAGCGCCGATATCACGAGCAGCACCGCAAGGTAGACCACGTCCTGCGGCCAGAGCACCAGCCCGAACAGATAGAACTTGCGCGCGCCCAGGTCGAACAGCACGGCCTGGCGGCCGTTCCATTGCAGCCAGGGCAGCCCGTAGAAAATGACCTGCGTGAGGAACACGAACGCGATGCGCCAGCGGGCGAAGACGCCGCTGACGGACCGCGGGTAGATCTTGCGACGCACGTCGACCAGCGCTTCTTCCACGCTCTGGCCGCCGGGCCGCGCGGCGCGGACGTGCGGCCGCCAGGAAGGAGAACCGCTCCCTTCCTGGCCGCCCATCTGCGCGCTTGCGCCGTCTTTCATTGTGTTGCTCCGAGCTTTGTCCCGATGAATGCGGAAGGCGATCGGCCTTCCGCGTAGTGCGCCGCTACGGCTGCCCCTGCGCGCCCGCCTGACCGCCCGCCGCGTTGGACAGACCCCAGACCCAGGCCGCCAGCAGGCGGATCTGCTCGGGGGTCAGAATGGTTTCATGCGCGGGCATGGTGTTGGCGCGGCCCTCCAGAATGGTGCGCACGATGGCGGCTTCCGAGCTGCCGTAGAGCCAGGTGGCGTCGGTCAGGTTGGGCGCGCCCAGGTCGCGGTTGCCCTTGCCGTCCACGCCGTGGCAGGCCAGCGGCAGTACGTGTCGAAGTCGCGCTTGCCGCGGAACACGCGCACCGGGTCCGCCGCCAGCCCGGACAGCGAGCGCACGTACTGCGCGATGTCGCCGGCCGCCTTCGGATCGATGGCGCCCTTCCAGGGCGGCATGATGCCGGTGCGGCCCTGGGTGATCGTGGCCTGGATGTACTCGGGCGTGCCGGCGCCCAGCCAGTCCTTGTCGGCCAGGTTGGGAAAGCCCGGCCCACCCTGCGCGTCGGAGCCGTGGCACTGCGCACAGTTGTTCAGGAACAGGCGCTGGCCGATCTCGCGCGCGCCGGGGTCGGCGGCGACCTCGGGCATGGGCATGGCGGCATAGCGCGCGTAAATGGGCTTGATCTCTTCGGCCAGCCGGGCCTGGTTGCCGGCGACCTCGCGCGCCGTGGTGAAGCCCAGCATGCCGCCGAAGCTGCCCAGGCCGGGCATGAGCGCCAGGTAGCCCAGAGCGAACACACAGAGCAGCAGGTACATCCAGGTCCACCAGCGCGGCACGGGGTGGTTCAGCTCCGTCAGGTCGCCGTCCCAGACGTGGCCGGTGTCGCCGACTTCGCTGGACACGGTCTGGGTGCCCAGCCAGCGGCGCTGCGTGTACAGCAGCCAGAGGCACCAGAGGATGCCGCCCACCGCGATGATGGCGATGAAATATCCCCAGAAGCCGTTGACGAAATCGTTCATGACCGATTCGCTCCATCCTGTTGTTGTGCGGGCCCGAATTCGTCGGGCAAGGCGAAGGGCAGCATCGCCGATTCGCGGTTCGCGCCCTGGCGGCCGCGCGAGCAGGCCCACCAGACAATGCCGAAGAAAGTCGCCATGGAAATGACGGTGACGATCGCGCTCAGATAGGCCATGTCAGCCTCCCGCCGCCGGTTGCGCGGCCGTGGCCGGCTGGGCGGCCTTGTCCGCGGCCGCCGCCTGGCGCGCCTTGCGCACGCCCACGCCCAGCCCCTGCAGATAGGCCACCAGGGCGTCCTCTTCGGTCTTGCCTTCGATGGCCCGGGGAGCGGCCGCGATTTCCTCATCGGTGTACGGCACGCCCAGCCTGCGCAGAGCGCGCATGCGCTCCTGGACGTTCTGGCCGGTGAGCGTCGTCTTCTGCAGCCACGGGTAGGCCGGCATGTTCGATTCGGGCACCACCATGCGCGGATCGCGCAGGTGCAGGCGGTGCCATTCGTCGGAATAGCGCTCGCCCAGGCGCGCCAGATCGGGGCCGGTGCGCTTGGAGCCCCACAGGAAGGGATGGTCGAATACCGATTCCGCCGCCACCGAGTACGGTCCGTAGCGGTGCACTTCGGCCGCCAGCATGCGGACCTGCTGCGAATGACAGCCCACGCAGCCTTCGCGGATGTAGATGTCGCGGCCCATCAGCCGCAGCGGGCTGTAGGGCTCCACGCCCGCGATGGCCTGGGTGGTGCTGTGCTGGAAGAACAGCGGAACGATCTGCACCAGCCCCGCGAAAGACACCACCAGAATGCTGGCGATGATCATCCAGCCGATGTTCTTTTCGAGCGTCTGGTGGGAAAAGAAGCCGTGTTGCTTGTTGGCCATGGTGTCCTCGTCAAACGGTGGCGGGCTCGATGGCGGGCGCGGCGGCGGCCGGGGCCGGCCGGCGCCCGGCCTGCGGGTCGTCCTGCGGAATGGCCGGGTCCACGCCCTTGGCGCCGCCCACGGTCTTGAGCACATTCCAGGCCATGACGAACACGCCGGACAGGAAGAGCGTGCCGCCCAGCAGCCGTATCAGGTAGAAAGGCACGCGCGTCTTCAGCTCTTCGACGAAGCTGTAGACCAGGGTGCCATCGGCGGCCGTGTCGCGCCACATCAGCCCCTGCTGCACGCCGGCGATCCACATGGAGGCGATGTAGAGCACCACGCCGATGGTGGCGATCCAGAAATGCAGTTCCACGGCCTTGACGCTGTACATTTTCTCGCGGCCGTACAGGCGCGGAATGAGGTAGTAGAGCGAGCCGAAGGAAATCATGGCCACCCAGCCCAGCGCGCCCGAATGCACGTGGCCGATGGTCCAGTCCGTGTAGTGCGACAGCGCGTTCACGGTGCGGATGGACATCATGGAGCCCTCGAACGTGGACATGCCGTAGAACGACAGCGCCGTCACCATGAACTTCAGGATGGGGTCGGTGCGCAGCTTGTGCCAGGCGCCCTGCAGCGTCATGATGCCGTTGATCATGCCGCCCCACGAGGGCGCCAGCAGGATCAGCGAGAACGTCATGCCCAGCGACTGCGTCCAGTCGGGCAGCGAGGTGTAGAGCAAGTGGTGCGGGCCGGCCCACATGTAGGTGAAGGCCAGCGCCCAGAAGTGGACGATGGACAGCCGGTACGAATAGATGGGGCGGCGGCCTGCTTAGGCACGAAGTAGTACATCATGCCCAGGAAGCTGGTGGTCAGGAAGAAGCCCACCGCGTTGTGGCCGTACCACCATTGCACCATGGCGTCCTGCACGCCCGCATAGGCGGAGTACGACTTCCACAGCGTCACCGGCATCTCGATGTTGTTGAAGATGTGGAGAATGGCGATGGTGAGGATGTACGAGCCGAAGAACCAGTTGGCCACGTAGATGTGCTTGCTGCGGCGCTTGACGATGGTGCCGAAGAACACGATGGCGTAGGCCACCCAGACCAGCGTGATCAGGATGTCGATGGGCCATTCGAGTTCGGCGTACTCCTTGCTGCTGGTGATGCCCAGCGGCAGCGTGATGGCGGCGGCCACGATCACCGCCTGCCAGCCCCAGAAGGTGAAGGCGGCCAGCCGGTCACAGAAGAGACGGGCCTGACAGGTGCGCTGCACCACGTAGTACGAGGTGGCGAACAGCGCGCTGCCGCCGAAGGCGAAGATCACCGCGTTGGTGTGCAGCGGGCGCAGGCGTCCGTAGCTCAGCCACGCGGTATCGAAGTTCAACTGCGGCCAGATGAGCTGAGCGGCAAGCAGTACGCCCACGGCCATGCCGACAATGCCCCACACCACCGTCATGAGCGCGAATTGCCTCACGACCTTGTAGTTGAAGGTGTCGGCCTTGCTTGCGATTGCGGCGCAATCGTTCATCACCCTTCCCCTAAAGAAACAGATAGCTCCAGGTTCGGATGATGAGGGTTTGCCCAGGCGGCCGCGTTGATATGGATCAAGGGCGCGGACGCGCATTGGGGAACGCGGTGCGCGCGCAACGCCACACGCGCGCCGCGCTCAGCGGCGGCCGGCGGCTCCGCTGTCGTCGTCGCGCAGGATGGCCGAACCGCCGCATCGGTGTCGTCGTACTGGCCGTTGAACACCGCCCACCAGAGCGCACCCCGAGCGCCAGCACGAAGAGCAGCGAAAGCGGCAGCAGCAGGTAGAGAATGGTCATGGAGCCGCTTCCTGCGCACCGGCCGGCGCATCGGGCCCCGCCCCGGTCCAGTCGAGGCGGCACAGGCGCCAGGAGTGCCAGGCCACGCCCCAGCGAAGACACCAGCATGGTAATGGCCGCCAGCCAGGGGCGCGACCCCAGCCC
>NZ_LHSJ01000296.1:0-4887 GCF_001270295.1 Achromobacter sp. DMS1
GGGCGGCGGCTGTGCGCCGGGTGCGAGTCCGATATCGCCGGGTCCATGGCCGATCCGGCGGTTCCGCGCTGCCCGCGCTGCGCCCTGCGCCTCAGGCACGGCCACTGCGCGGCCTGCCTGGCGGGCGCGCCGCCGTTCTCGCGCTGCGTGGCGGCGTTCGATTACGAGCCGCCCGCCGACATCCTGGTCCATATGCTCAAGTCCGGGCTGCGGCTGAGCATGGCCCCCGTGCTGGCGGGCATGATGGCGCGCGCCTGCGCGCGACAGGGATTGGTTCTGCCCGCGGGCGCGGTGCTGGTGCCGGTGCCGGCCGGCCGCGCCTCGCTGCGCCGGCGCGGCATGAATCCCGCGGCCGAGATCGCCCGCGCCCTGGCCGGCGAGCTGGATATCCCGCTGGCGCGCGCCGTGCTGGCGCGCCGCCGCGAAACGCCGCGCCAAGCCACGCTGGACCGCCGGGCCCGCCGCCGCGCGGCGCAGGGGCTGTACGTCTGCCGCGAGCCCCTGGCGGGCCGGCACGCGGTACTGGTGGACGACGTCATGACGACCGGCAGCACCGTGCGTGCCGCCGCCCAGGAGCTCATCGCCGGCGGCGCGCAGGACGTAACGGTGCTGGTGGCGGCGCGCACCCCCGGCGGCGCGCCGTAGAGCACCCGGGAGAACGGCAAATCGGCGACAATCCGCCACATCCGCGTCCCGTTCGGAACGCCGCCGTTTTCTGCGCCTTCGCCATGTTTCACGTCATCCTGGTCTGCCCCGAAATCCCGCCCAACACCGGCAACGCCATCCGGCTTTGCGCCAACACCGGCGCGCAGCTGCACCTGGTGCGCCCGTTGGGATTCGACATGGACGACGCGCGGTTGCGCCGCGCCGGGCTGGACTATCACGAATGGCAGCCTGTGCGCGTGCACGACAGCCTCGAAGAGCGCTGGCAGACACCGGGGCCGACCCTTCCCATATCTATGCGCTCACCACGCGGGCGCAGCGCAGCGTGGGCGACGTGGCGTTCCGCCCGGGGGATGTGTTCGTGTTCGGCCGCGAAACCTCGGGCCTGTCGGAAGCCCACCAGGCGCTCTTCGCGCCGCAGCAGAGGCTGCGCCTGCCCATGCGTCCGGGGCAGCGCAGCCTCAACCTGTCCAACGCCGTGGCCGTCACCGTATTCGAGGCGTGGCGCCAGCAGGGATACGACGCGGCCTGTGAGCGGCCGCCGGCCCAGGCGCGCGCGGGGCCGCTGGCGCAACAGGCGTCAATCCAGCGAGAGATTCAGCTTCTGGATCACTGGGTCCCAGAGCGCCTTTTCGTCCTTGATGCGGCGGGTGAGCGCCTCGGGCGTGGAAGGCGCGGGCGTGAAGTACTGCTGCGTGAACTGCTTGCGCACCGATTCGCTGCCCAGGATGCGCGACAGCTCGCCGTTCAGGCGCTCGATGATGGGCGTGGGCGTGCCGGCGGGGGCCAGCACGGCGTTCCAGGAAATCGCCTCGAAACCCGGATAGCCTTCGGCCGCCATGGTGGGCACGCCGGGCAGCGCGTCGCTGGGCTGCAGGCTGGTCACGGCCAGCAGCCTGACCTTGCCGTCGCGCGCCTGGGGCACGGCAATGGCGGGCACCATGAAGCCGGCCTGCACGTCGCCGCCGATGATGGCCGAGATCACCTGCGGGAATCCCGAGTACGGGATGTGCGCCAGGTCGATGCCGGCGCGTCCCTTGAACATTTCCATGGCCAGATGGGCCGAGCTGCCCGGGCCCACGGAGCCGTAGTTCAGCGAATTGCCCCGCGATTTCACGAGCTTGACGAAGTCCTGCACCGTGTCCACCTTGAGGCTGGCCGGCACCACCAGCACGTTGGGGCTGGTGCCTACCAGCGTGATGGGCGCCAGGTCGCGCAGCGGATCGTAGCCCAGGGTCTTTTTGTACAGCGTGGGCGCCGTGACCAGCGGCCCGTTGATCGTGTAGAGCAGGGTGTAGCCGTCCGGCCTGGCCTGCGACACGATGCGGGTGCCGATGTTGCCGCCCGCGCCCGGCTTGTTGTCGATCACGATGGGCTGGCCCAGCGCCTGCGACAACGGCTCGGAGATGGTGCGCGCCAGCAGGTCGGGCGAGGAGCCGGGCGGGAAGGGCACCACCAGGTGGATGGGGCGCTCGGGCCAATCGGCGTGGGCGGCCAGCGGCAGCAGGGCCGCCAGCCCCAGGCACAGCTTGCGCAGCAGGGAACCGACCCGGAAATTGCGGGCTATCGACATGACGGAGGTCTCCAGAGTGTTGTGGGCGTTGTGATCGTGCGGACGGAAATCGGGGGCGTATGAGGCTTTCAGCCGGGCGCGTTGCCGCTTTCGTAGCGGGCGTCGCGCGCCAGCAGGGCCGAAACCGCCGTCATGGGCGCCACGCCTTCGAAGAGCACGGCACAGACGGCCTCGGTGATGGGCAGCTCGACCCGGGCGGCGCGGGCGCGTTCGAGCGCGGCGCGCGCGCAGCGCACGCCCTCGGCGGTGATACCGCTGGCCAGGATGTCGGCCAGTTTGCGGCCCACGCCGATTTCCAGGCCCACCTTGCGGTTGCGCGAGAGCTCGCCGGTGGCGGTCAGCACCAGGTCGCCCAGCCCCGTCAGGCCGGCGAAGGTTTCGGCCTGGGCGCCCAGGGCCACGCCGAGGCGGGTCATTTCGGCCAGGCCGCGGGTAATGAGCGCGGCGCGGGCATTGGTGCCCAGCGCCAGTCCGTCGCAGATGCCGCAGGCCACCGCGATGACGTTCTTGAGCGCGCCGCCGACCTCGACGCCGACCAGATCGGCTTGCGGCGACGCGCAGCGCGCCGCCATGGAAGGCGCGGGTGGTGGTTTCGCGGAACGCGGCGCTGGCGCTGGCCACGGTGAGCGCCACGGGCAGGCCCCGGGCCACCTCGCGCGCGAACGACGGACCCGACAGCGCGGCCGCCGGTGGAGCCGGGCAGCGCCTGGCGCATGATTTCGTGGGGCAGCCGCGCGGTGTCGGCTTCGAAGCCCTTGCAGGTCCAGACGATGGGGGTGTCTTCCAGGCCCAGCGCCGGCAGGCGGCGCGAAAGCTCGCCGCAGAGGGCGGTCAGCCCGGCCACCGGCACGCCCAGCACGATCAGGGCGGTCGGCGTCGGCATGGCGAGATCGAGACGCCGCGCCATTCGCGGGCGCGATTCACCGTGGGCTACTAGGATCGGCAGGCATCGGGGACCCGCGGGGCCGGAAGGCCGGGTTTGTTTGTAAACTGGCAGGCCCCCGTCCGGCGTCCCCGGCGGCCCTTTCTTCCGAGTCCCCGTATGTCTATGAAGCTGAAATCACTGGCTTTCTGCGCGCTGCTGGCCCTCTGCGGCATGGCGGCCCTGCCTGCCCATGCGGACGAGCCGTCCCCGTCCTCGAACAAGGACATCGTGCTGGCGTTTTTTCGCATGATGTTCCAGGACCGCGACATCGAAGAAGCGGTGCGCCGCTACGTGGGCCCGCGCTACGTGCAGCACAACCCCTATATGGGCGACGGCGCCGAGCCGCTGGTGGATTTCTTTCCGCGCTATTTCGAGCAGCACCCGCAGGCCAGCGTGGAGATCAAGCGGGTCGTCGCCGAGGGCGACCTGGTAGTTATCCACAACCTGTGGAAAGATTCGCCCGAAGACCGCGGCCAGGCGATCGTCGACATCTTTCGTGTGGAAAACGGCAAGATCGCCGAACACTGGGACGTAAGCCAGGAAATCCCCGAAAATCCCGCCAACAAGAACACCATGTTCTGACAGGGGCCTCGGCCGGGGGGCGCCACGCTCCCGCCCGCCAAGGCGCTTCGCACGCGGAAACACCGACATGACGACAGCCTCTTCCGCCCAGCCCGTCGCGCTCGAGCGCGCTTACCTGCTGCTCAACCACGGTCCCACGGTGCTGGTCAGCACCGCGCACGGCGAAGAGCGCAACGTCATGGCCGCCGCCTGGGCCATGCCGCTGGATTTCAGCCCGCCCAAGATGCTGGTGGTGGTGGACAAGAGCACCTACACGCGCGAACTCATCGAGCGTTCGGGCGAATTCGCGCTGTGCATACCCACCCGCGACCAGGCGCGGGCCACCTACGTGGCGGGCTCGGAAACCGGGCGCGGGACGGACAAGTTCGCGGCCTGCGGCTTCGCCACCTTCGCCGCCAGCCGCATCGGCGCCCCGCTTATCGAGGGCTGCCTGGGCTGGCTCGAATGCAAGGTGGTGCCCGAGCCGCACAACCAGCAGGTCTATGACCTGTTCATCGGCGAGGTCGTGGCCGCCTGGGCCGCCCCCGACGCCTTCTCCGGCAACCGCTGGCACTTTCCGCAAGCCGGTCGCCGTTCCATCCATTACCTGGCCGGCGGTTCGTTCTTCGCCACCGGCGAGGGCTTTTCCGTGGCGAGCCGCAGTAGCCATGCGCACGGTCTACCTGGCGGGTTTCGACGTGTTCCGGGCCGACGCCGTGGCCCACGGCGAGCGGCTGCGCGCGCTGCGGCGCGCCATGGCTTCGAGGGCCTGTATCCGCTGGACAATACCGCGCCCGCGGGCCTGTCCGGCCCCGAGCTGGCCCGATGGATCTACCGCGCCAATGTGGCGCTCATCGAGCGCGCCGACCTTGTCATGGCCAACCTCAACCCGTTCCGCGGAGCGGAGCCCGACTCCGGCACGGCGTTCGAGGTGGGCTACGCCGTCGCCCTGGGCAAGCCCGTGTGGGGCTATACCCGGCAGGCGGGCACGCTCATCGAGCAGACGCGCGCCGTCCCCGCTCCGGTAGATCCGGCGGCCGGTTCGCCGCGCCGCACGTGGACGCGCTGGGCTACACGGTGGAGGATTTCGGGCTGAACCTGAACCTGATGCTGGCGTGCTCCGCCCGCATCGTGGTGGGCGGCCCGGACGACTGCCTGGCCCGCA
>NZ_LHSJ01000297.1:0-4800 GCF_001270295.1 Achromobacter sp. DMS1
GGCACACCGGCGGAATCGTCGCAACGCTCCTCAGGTTTGTCGGGCATTGTACCGGTTTGGCCTGGGCCGGTGAATAGCGCCTCAGCCCGCCTGCGCCAGCGGCCGGCCGGGCTCGGGCGGCGGCCGTCAAGGGCGACAGGGCGGCCAGCAGGCAGGCAGCCACCGCGTCCCAGCCGTGCGCCAGGGCGCGCCGGCGCACGGTTTCGCGGTCCAGCGCCAGCGCCGCCCGGCAGGCGCGGCCCAGGTCGTGGTCCAGCACGCCGGTCACGCCCTGCTCCACCACCGCCAGCGGCGCCGCGCAGGGCAGCGCCGCCACCGGCGTGCCGCAGGCCATGGCCTCCAGCATCACCAGGCCGAAGGTGTCGGTCAGGCTGGGAAACACGAACACGTCGGCCGCCGAATAGAAATCGGGCAGCGCATCGTCGCCCTGCATGCCCAGGAAGTGCGCCCGCGGGTAGCGCCGGCGCAGGCGGGCCTCGTCGGGGCCGCCGCCCACCACCACCTTGGAGCCCGGCAGGTCCAGCGACAGGAAAGCATCGAGGTTCTTCTCGCGGGCCACGCGGCCCACGCTCAGGAAAACCGGACGCGGCAGGCCGTAGGGCGCGCCGCCCGGCACCGGCCGGAAGCGGCCCGGGTCCACCCCGCGCGACCATACCTGCAGATTTCCGAAACCGCGCCCGGCCAGCGCGTCGCGCACCGTGGGCGTGGGCACGAGCACGCGCTGCGACGGCGCGTGGAACCAGCGCAGAAAGCGCCACGGCAGCGACTCGGGGATGCCCATGCGCGCCTTCAGGTAGTCGGGAAACATCGTGTGGAACGAGGTCGTGAAGCGCCAGCCGCGCGCCAGCGCCATGCGGCGCGCCGCCAGGCCCAGCGGCCCCTCGGTGGCGATGTGCAGCGCATCGGGCTGCATGCCGCCCAGCGCCCGCCGCAGTTGCCTGCCGGGCAGCAGGCACAGCCGCAACTGCGGCTCGGACGGCGCGGGAACGGTGAGACTGCCCTCGGGACTCACGACGACGAGTTCGTGCCCCCAGGAAGTCAGTATCTGCAGCATGGTCGTCCAGGTGCGGACGACCCCGTTGACTTGCGGATGCCAGGCATCCGTGACCAGGACGATGCGCATGCGGGCCGGATCTCCGTCTTGCGTGGGCGGGCAAGCCCCCATTGGGCCCGCGCAAGATGACACAGCCAAGACGATCCGGGCCATGCGGCCCGGCTCCGCCTATTTGCTGTTGCGCCGCGGATACCCCTGCGCCGTGATGCGCTCCCAGACGGCGCGCTTTTCATCGTCGGTCATGAAGACCCAGTTGGCCACTTCCATGGCCGTACGGCCGCAGCCCCGGCAGATGTCGTCGAACAGCGTGGAGCACACCGCCACGCAGGGCGAGTCCGAGGCCTTGAAGGCGCGCTGGGCGTCTTCGGGCTCGGGCAGTGCGGAGAGATCGGCGAGATCGGTGGAATAACGGCTCATGCGGCGAAGGTTACCACCAGCGCTGCGTCCCTTTTTTCATGTCCCTACCGCGATGCATGGCTTGGCTGGCCGGCCCAGCCGAAAAACGCCGACGCTTCCGCCAGCACTTCGCCGGGGACCTCCTCGGCCAGGTAATGCGCCCCCGCAAGCGCCCGGCCGCCGGCCTGCCCGGCCACTGCCCGCCAGAGCGCCAGCACGTCGAAATTCCGCCCCACCGCGCCGCGTTCGCCCCACAGCACCCGCAAGGGCATGCGCAGCCGCTCGCCGGCGGCCCGGCCCTGGCGGTCGTGCTCCAGGTCCAGCGTGGCCGAGGCCCGGTAGTCTTCGCAGATGCCGGTGGCCCAGCCCGGCAGCCGGGCGGCGCGCTCGTATTCCGCCATGGCGCGCGGGTCGAAATGCGCCAGCCCGCCCGGGCGGCCGCCCATGATGGAACGCAGGTAGAACACCGGATCGCGTTCGATCATGGTTTCCGGCAGCGGTGCCGGCTGGATCAGCCAGAACCAGTGGAAATAGGCTTGCGCGAAGGCGCGCGAGGTCTGTTCGTACATGTCCAGCGTGGGCGCGATGTCCAGCAGCATCATGCGCGAGACGGCCTCGGGATGATCCAGGCCCAGCCGGTGCGCCACGCGCGCGCCGCGGTCGTGCGCCAGCACCTCGAAACGCGCGTGGCCCAGCGCCCGCATGAGCGCGACCATGTCCGCCGCCATGACGCGCTTGGAATGGGCCGAGTGGCCCGGCGCGGCGGCGGGCTTGTCGCTGTCTCCATAGCCGCGCAGGTCGGCCGCCACGCAGCGGCGGTGGCGGATCAGCTCGGGCCACATGCGATGCCAGATGGCGTGCGTCTGCGGATGGCCGTGCAACAGCAGCAGCGGCGGCCCGCTGCCCTCGCAGCGCGCGGCGATGCGGATGCCGTTGACGGCGTAGCGGCGGACGGGGAGATCGAAGAAATCGGCCATGGCATCCATCTTACGGCTTCGCATCGAGGCGGTCGCGCACGCGGCGCGCCACGTCTTTCATCCACGGAAACCGGGCCCAGTGGGCCGCCTCGAAGCGGGCCACTTCCTCGAGCCGGCCCAGCGAGGCGCCCACCATGTCCTGGCCTTCGGCGAACATGCGCCGATGCCGCGGCGGCAGCGAAAAGTCCGCATGCCAGCCATCGGCCGCGCTCACCCGGCCGGCCTCCACGTCAATGCGCAGGCGGGCGCCCGCGGCCGACGACACCCGCGCCAGCAGCGCATCGACCTGCGCGGCGGGCAGGCTCACCAGCAGCAGCCCGTTGTTGAGCGCATTGAAATAGAAGATCTCGCCGAAGCTGGGCGCGATGACCGCGCGGATGCCGAACTGCTGCTGCCCCCACACCGCATGCTGCTGCGGCTGAACGCCACATTCGGGTTCAGCCGCGCCCACATCGTGCCCGCCGTATCGGATTTCGCGCGCCAGTATCCCGAGGTGGAAGTGCAGCTCAAGCTCACCGACCGTCCGCTCAACCTCATCGAAGAAGGGTTCGACGCCGCCGTGCGTTTCGGCGAGCTGCCCGACGCGCGGGTCATCGCCCGCAAGATCGCGTTCAACCGACGCCTGCTGTGCGCCTCGCCCCGCTATCTGGAAACCTACGGCGAGCCCCGTGCGCCGGGCGAGCTGCAGCGCCACCGCTGCATCGTGGTGCGCGAGAACGACGTGGCCTACGGCACCTGGCGGCTGGATTGCAGCCAGCGCTCCGAAACCGTCAAGGTGCGCGGGCCGCTCAGTTCCAACGACGGCCAATCCGCGCTGCAATGGGCGCTGGACGGCCACGGCATCGTCATGCGGTCGGAATGGGAAACCGAGGCTTACCTGCGCGACGGCCGCCTGCGCCAGGTGCTGCCCGACTGGAACACCCCGCCCGCCGACATCCACGTGGTCTACCCCGAGCGCCTGAACCTGCCGGCCAAGACGCTGGCTTTCGTGGAGTTCCTGTCGCAGCGCTTCGCCCGCCGGCTGCGCGCGCCGGGCGCGCAGCATCCGGTCTGGCAGGCCCGGGGCTAATTGACCTTCGCGCCCGACACCGCCACCGCTTCTTTCCAGGCCGCGAGCTCGCGGTCGATGTGCCGGCCGAACGCCTCGGGGGTCGAGCCCACGACCTCGTAGCCATAGCCATTGAGCTGCGCCTTCACCTCCGGCGCCCGCAGCGCCTCGGCGATGCCTTTGCTCAGCGTTTCCACCACGGCCGGCGGCGTGCCGGCCGGCGCGAGAATGCCGTACCAGCCGTTGACCACGAAGCCCGGCACGCTCTCGGCCACGGTGGGCACGTCGGGCAGCAGCGCCGAGCGCCGTTCGCCCGTCACGGCGATCGCCTTGAGCTTGCCGGCCCGCACCTGCGGCAGCGAAGTCGAAATGCTGTCGAACATCAGGGACACTTCGCCGCCCAGCAGCGCCACCACGGCCGGCCCGCTGCCCTTGTAGGGGACGTGCATCATGTTCGTGCCGGTGCGCTGCTTGAACATTTCGGCGGCCAGGTGGCTGGTGTTGCCGTTGCCCGCCGACGCGAAGCTCAGCTTGCCCGGATGGTCCTTGGCGTAGGCGATCAACTCCGGAATGGTGTCGGCCTGCGTGGAAAGCGGCGCGGCCACCAGCATGGGCAGCGTCGCCGCCAGGGACACCGGCGCGAAATCGCGGCGCGTGTCGTAGGGCAGCGAGGGGTACAGGCTGGGGTTGATGGCGTGCGCGGCCAGCACCATCAGCACCGTATAGCCGTCGGGCTTCGCGCGCGCCAGCTGGGCCGAGGCGATGGTGCCGCCCGCTCCGGGCTTGTACTCCAGCACCACGGGCTGGCCCCACATTTTCTGCAATTGCGCGCCCAGCGGCCGGGCCAGCATGTCGGCGCTGCCGCCCGGCGGATAGGGAATCAGCAGCGTTATGGGCTTGTCGGGATAGCCCTGTGCGGCGTGGGCCGCGCCCAGGCACAGCAAACCTGTCGCAACCGCGGCCATGCGGGCCGGCAGGGAACGGATCATCGCAAGCTCCTTTGCCCGCGCGGGGCTCGAGTGTTCAGGCGTAGCGGGGCGCGCCGCTGGCGTCCCGCTCGATGAAACGCAGGCCGTCCGGGAAACGCAGCGGCGCGCCGGTCACGGACTGCAGCCATTCGCGGCTCAGGCCCTGCAGCATGGCGTGCACGCTCAAGCCCCGCGGCGTCACGTCGATGACCGCCAGATCGGTGTAGATGCGCGTCACCACGCCGGCGCCGGTCAGCGGATACGTGCATTCGCGCAGGATCTTGGGCGCGCCGTCGCGGCCCCGGTGCTCCATGGTGACCAGCACCTGCCGGGCGCCCACCGCCAGGTCCATGGCGC
>NZ_LHSJ01000298.1:0-4797 GCF_001270295.1 Achromobacter sp. DMS1
GGGCATCCGGGCGCGGGACCGGGCATTCCGGCCGGCTTGGTACACTATCGGGTTTCCCCCGGCGCTTTCCGGGCGCGCCGGCCCGGCCGCGCCCGCGCCGCAACACTCTTACGCTCCCGCATACAACACACCGTGATATCCACCGCCAATCTCACCATCCAGTTCGGTCCCAAGCCGCTTTTCGAGAACGTCAGCGTCAAGTTCGGAGAAGGCAACCGCTACGGGCTGATCGGGGCCAACGGGTCCGGCAAGTCGACGTTCATGAAGATCATCGGCGGCGACCTCGAGCCCACGGCGGGCAACGTGTCGCTGGAGCCCGGCGTGCGGCTGGGCAAGCTGCGCCAGGACCAGTTCGCCTACGAAGACGTGCGCGTGCTGGACGTGGTCATGATGGGCCACACCGAGATGTGGGCCGCGATGTCCGAGCGCGACGCCATCTACGCCAACCCCGAGGCCACCGAAGACGACTACATGCGCGCGGCCGACCTGGAGGCCAGGTTCGCCGAGTACGACGGCTACACGGCCGAGGCGCGCGCCGGCGAGCTGCTGCTGGGCCTGGAAATCGCCGTGGACCAGCACAACCTGCCCATGCGCGAGATCGCCCCGGGCTGGAAGCTGCGCGTGCTGCTGGCGCAGGCGCTGTTTTCCAATCCGGACGTGCTGCTGCTGGACGAGCCCACCAACAACCTGGACATCAACACCATCCGCTGGCTGGAAAACGTGCTCAACAGCTACCAGAGCACGATGATCATCATCAGCCACGACCGCCACTTCCTGAACCAGGTGTGCACGCACATGGCCGACGTGGACTACGGCGAGATCCGCATCTACCCCGGCAACTACGACGACTACATGCTGGCCTCCACCCAGGCCCGCGAGCGGCTGGTGGCCAACAACGCCAAGGCCAAGGAGCGGGTGGCCGAGCTGCAGGACTTCGTGCGCCGCTTCGCGGCCAACAAGTCCAAATCGCGCCAGGCCACCTCGCGCCTGAAGCAGATCGACCGCATCAAGGCCGAGCAGGTGGAGGTCAAGCCCTCGTCGCGGCAGAACCCCTACATCCGCTTCGAGCAGAACAAGGTCATGCACCGCCTGGCGGTTACGGTGGAGAACCTCTCCAAGTCGTACGACGCCCCGGTCATCCGCGATTTCTCGGCCATGGTGGACGCGGGCGAGAAAATCGCCATCATCGGCGCGAACGGCGTGGGCAAGACCACCTTGCTGCGGCTGCTGGCCAATGACCTGGCTCCGGATTCCGGCTCGGTCAAGTGGTCCGACAATGCCGACCTGGGCTACATGGCGCAGGACGTTTCCGACGACTTCCAGCAGACCGACATCAACCTGCTCGACTGGATGAGCGAACACCGCCAGCCGGGCGACGACGACCAGTCCATCCGGTCCGTGCTGGGCCGCCTGCTGTTTTCGGCCGACGACCTGCCCAAGGCGCCCAAGGTGCTGTCGGGCGGCGAAAAGAACCGCATGACCTTCGGCCGCCTGATGCTGGGCCGCCACAACGTGCTGCTGCTGGACGAGCCCACCAACCACCTCGACATGGAATCCATCGAGTCGCTGCAGTTCGCGCTCGAGAAGTACCAAGGCACGCTGATCTTCGTCTCGCACGACCGCGAATTCGTCTCCGGCCTGGCCACCCGCGTCATCGAGATTCTGCCGTCCGGCGAGATCGTCGATTACCGCGGCGGCTACGAAGACTACCTGGCTTCGCGCGGCATCGACGGTTGAGGCGCGTCTCCCGGGAAGAAAGCAGGCGGCCTGCGGGCCGCTTTTTTCTTTATTACCAATAGCAGTTAAGACATTCGATATTTATCGTTGGGATTCATATAACGAATTGTTAGATTAGGCCCGTTCCCCACGCACGCCGGCAATCCGTTCATGAATCTGACTTTCGACAGCGTCCACAAGCGTTTCGGCGACCTTCCGGTCGTCGACGGTTTCTCCAGCCAGTTCTCCACCGGAGAGCTGGTGGCACTCGTCGGGCCCTCGGGTTGCGGCAAATCGACGCTGTTGCACCTGGCGGCGGGGCTGGAAAAGCCCACGCAGGGGCGCATCCTGGCCGACGGCAAGCCGGTGCAGGGCCCCGATCCCAGCCGCACCCTGGTGTTCCAGGAGCATGCGCTCTATCCCTGGCTCACGCTGCGCGACAACGTTGCGCTGGCGCTGGAGTTTCAGAAGACGCCCAAAGCGCGCGCCCGCGAAGCGGCGCGCGAATGGCTGGCCCGCGTCGGCCTGTCCGGTTTCGAGGATTACTACCCTCATCAGGTGTCGGGCGGCATGCGCCAGCGCGCCGCGCTGGCCCGCGCTTTCGTGGCCCAGCCTCAGACGCTGCTCATGGACGAACCCTTCGGCGCGCTGGACGCGCTCACGCGGCTGGCCCTGCAGGACGTGCTGCGCCAGCTCATCGCCCAGGAAAAGCCCACCGTGCTGCTGGTGACCCACGACGTGGACGAGGCGTTATTCCTGGCCGACCGCATCGTGGTGTTCAGCCCGCGTCCGGCGCGGGTGCTGCGCGAATTCAATCTGGCGCACCGCGAGAAAACGCACGACTTGTCGGGTCTGGCCGAGGAAAAGCGCGAGATCCTGCGGCTGCTGGGCATCGACGTGGGCGGCGGCCAGCCTGCCGACCTCGCGCTGGCGGCCTGACGCCGCCGCGCAACCGTATTCCATTTCCGATTCGAGGGGCGCGGCGCGCCCCGCATGCATCTTCTGGAGCTTTCGATGAAACTGAAGCAATGGCTGTCCCTGCCGCTGGCCGCGGCCGTCCTCGCCGCGGCGCCCGCCATGGCCGCCGAGAAATTCCGCGTGGGCTACCTGCGTGTCATGGACGACGCGCAGGCCATCGTGGCGCAGGAGGGCGGCTTCTACAAAAAGGCCGGGCTCGATACGGAGCTGGTTGAATTCAAGTCGGGCACCGACCTCATCAAGGCCATCGTGGGCGGGCAGCTCGACATCGGCGTGCTGGGCTTCACCAACGCCGTGGCGTGGGCGTCCAAGGGCGCCGACCTCAAGGTCGTGGGCGGCGCGCAGCAGGGTTACCACTCCCTCGTGGTGCGCGACGATTCCGGCATCCAGGACATCGCTGGCCTGAAGGGCAAGACCCTGGCCTCGCAGGCCGAGGGCAGTACGGCCGACGTGGTGCTCAAGGGCGTGGTGCTCAAGCAGGGCAGGCTCTCCGCCGACGACGTCAACATCATGGGCGTGAGCCCGGCCGTGGCGGTGCAGTCGCTGGTGGGCAAGCGCGTGGACGCGGCCTTCCTGTTCGAGCCCTACGACCGCATCGCGCAGCTGGTGGCGCCGGTCAAGCAGATCTACGAAGTGGGCCAGGCCTGGCCCTTCCCGTGCATGGTGGTCATCACCTCGGGCGAGACGCTCTCCAAGCGCAAGGACGCGGTGTGGAAGGCGCTGGACGCGCAGAACGAAGCCATCGCGCTGCTGCAGAAGCAGCCGGAGCAGGCATCCAAGCTCATCGCCTCGTACTTCATTGCCGAGCCCACCCTCAAGACGCTCAAGCGCGGCGAACTGCCCCGCGAAACCGTGATCGCCGAGGCCATCCGCACGCAGGTGTTCACCCCCAAGCTGACCGACAAGGACACCAAGCGCATGCAGGAAATCGCCGACATCCTGCAGGCCCAGGGGTCGCTCAAGACCCGCGACGGCAAGCCGTATGACGTGTCTTCCATCGTCGACCTGTCCTGGCAAGAGGCGCGCAAGCTTTGAGCACCTCCACCCGAGTCACCGGCGCCCGCAAGCATCTTGCGGGCGTGCTGGGCGTATTGTTCATTCTGGCCCTTTGGCAGGCTGCTTCGCTGGCCTTGCCCGACTTCCTGATGCCGGGCGTGCCCGCCGTGATCGGGCGACTGGCCGAGGAAATCGGCAAATCCTCCTTTCACCAGAGCCTGCTGGGCACGCTGGGCCGGCTGGGCGCGGGCTATGGCCTGGCGCTGGCTGCCGGCATCGGCTTCGGATTGGTGGCGGCGGTGCTGTTCTTCTTCCGTGAAGTGCTGCGCAGCGCCATCGTCATCCTGCAGTCCATCCCGTCCATCGCTTGGGTGCCGCTGTTTCTCATCGTCATGGGTTTCGGCAATACGCCCATCGTCGTGGTGGTGGCGCTGGCCGCGTTCTTCCCGGCCGCGCTCAGCGTCATGAACGCCACCGAGTCGGTGCAGCGCGTGCACGTGTCGGCCGCCCGCGTCATGGGCGCCTCGCCCTGGGCGCTGGTGCGCCGCGTGTATCTGCCGGCCGTCATGCCCGAGCTCATCACCGGCGCCCAGCTTGCCTTCGGCAACGCCTGGCGCGCGCTGATCTCGGCCGAAATGCTGATCGGCTTCGGCAAGGGCCTGGGCCGCTCGCTGGCGTATTCGGGCGAAATCGCCGACATGACGGGCGTCATGGCCAACATCCTCGTCATTGCCGTGCTGGCCGCGCTCATCGACCAGTTCGTGCTTGAGAACCTCAAGCACCGGCTGCTGCGCTACCAATACGTCTGAAGGACGCGCATCGCCATGGCCGCGTTTCCGCGTCTGCCGCCGCGCGCCCGCGCCGCCCTCGCCGGCGCGCTGGGGCTGGCGGTCATCGCCTGCCTGCCGCAGTGRGGCCGGCGGCGCGCAGGACGGCGCCGGCGCGTTCGCCGCCGCAAGGCAGCGTGGCACCCTGGTGGTGGGCGTGCCCTATCTGGCGCCGCCTCCGGTGGCGGGGGCCAAAGTGCGCACGCCCGAGGGGCTGGACCTGCCGGCCGCCGAGCGGCTGGCCAAAGAACTGGGCGTGGCCGTGCAATTGCGCCAGGTC
>NZ_LHSJ01000299.1:0-4793 GCF_001270295.1 Achromobacter sp. DMS1
ACCTCGCCGAATACCGACAGCGCCCGGCCTTGCTTGCCGATTGGCTGCCCTGGGCTGGGCCACGTCCAGTCGATTTCGGCCGCGCGCGAAAAGCTGCGGCGCTCGGCCACGCGCACGAAGTACTCGATCTGTTTGAGATCCATGGAATTGATATAGAAAAATTGTATATCTGAAATCAAAGATATAGCATTGGTTGATGGGCCGCAATCGGCCACCATGCGCTTTTAGCCATACAGGAATGCGCCGTGCCCGATTGCCGTCCTCCCCTCGAAACCCCGTCCCGGCCCCGGCACGGACTGCCGCCGGCGCCTGCGATGCGCATTGCCACGTCTTCGGCCCGGCCGACCGCTTTCCCTACGCCGAGGGGCGCGCCTACACGCCGCCCGATGCGCCGTTCGAAAAGCTGGCCGCGCTGCGCGCCCGCCTGGGCGTGGAACGGGCCGTGATCGTGCAGGCCAATTGCCATGGCGCGGATCACGCGGCGCTGCTCGATGCCCTGGCGCGCGGCCAGGGCCGCTACCGGGGCGTGGCGCTGCTGGGCGCCGACGCCTACGGCGGGGTGCGCGCGCTGCACGAGGCGGGCGTGCGGGCCGCGCGTTTCAACTTCGTGCCGCACCTGGGCGCGCGCCCGAGGCGGCCGTGTTCGACCACGTCGTGAGCCTGATCGCGCCGCTGGGCTGGCATCTCTGCCTGCACGTGGACGGCGCCATGCTGCCGGGGCTGCTGCCGCGTCTGCGCGCGCTGCCGCTGCCCTTCGTGGTGGACCACATGGGGCGCGTGCGGGCGGCGGAAGGCGTGAGCGCGCCCGCGTTCCGCGCCCTGCTCGACCTGGCCGCGGTGCCGCAGGCATGGGTGAAGGTGTCGGGCATCGACCGCATCGACGTCGGGCCGGCGACCCTACGCCGAGGGCCTGCCCTTCGTGCGGGCCCTGGTGGAGGCGTTGCCCGGGCGCACGCTGTGGGGCACGGACTGGCCGCATCCCAATGTGTCGGGCGACATGCCGGACGACGGCGAGCTGGCGGACCTGTTCTTCCAGTCCTGTCCCGACGCCGGCCTGCGCCGGCGCGTGCTGGTCGACAACCCGGCGCGCCTCTACGGTTTTGCGTAGCGGCTTTCCGAAGGCGGGGCCGGGAACCCGCCCGATTCCACCAGACGAATCATCAAAGCAAAGGAGACATTCATGTTGAGGAAACTGTTTTGCGCCGGGCTGCTGGGCCTGGCGGCGCTGGGAACGGCCCGCGCGGACGGGCCGGTGAGGCTGATCGTGGCCTTTCCGCCCGGCGGCCCGGTAGACCTGGTGGGCCGTGTGCTGGCCGAGCAACTGGGCAAGGAGCTGGGGCAGCAGGTCATCGTCGAGAACAAGGCGGGGGCCAACGGCAATATCGCGGCGCCTACGTGGCCAAGGCGCCGGCGGACGGCTCGGTGCTGTTTCTGACCAGCGTGGGCGCGGTGTCCATCAGCCCGGCGCTGTACAAGAACCTGCCCTACGATCCGGCGCGCGATTTCGCGCCGGTGTCCCGGGTGGTGAACAACGCCACCGTATTCGTGGTGAACCCATCCAACCCGGCCTCCGACGCGGCGGATTTCGTCAAGCGCACGCAGGCCGCGCCGCAGGCGGTCGCCATCGGCTCCTCCGGCATCGGCAGCATCCCCCACCTGACGCTGGAGATGTTCGCCGACGCCAGCAAGGCCAAGGTGCTGCACGTGCCGTACAAGGGCGCCGCGCCCGTGATCAACGACGTCATGGGCAACCAGGTGGCGGGCTTCTTCGGCGACGTGCCCGGGCTCATCGGCCACATCCAGGGCGGCAAGCTGAAGGCGCTGGGCATAGCCGCCCCGGCGCGCCACCCCTTGCTGCCCGAGGTCCAGACCCTGGCCGAACAGGGCATCGCGGGCGTGGAGTCGAACAACTGGTACGGACTGGTCGCGCCGGCGGCCACGCCGCCCGCCGTCATCGACAGGCTCAACCGGGCCGTGCGCGCGGCGCTGGAAAACGCCACGGTCAAGGCGCGCCTGGAGAAGTTCGGCGCCCAGGCCGCGCCCACCTCGCCGCAGGAACTGGCGGCGCTCATCGCGGCCGACCGCCAGAAATGGACCGCGCTGATCCAGCGCAAGAACATCCGTCCGGAGTGAGCCATGAAGACCTGCCGGGTTTCTCCCGTCGAGCCGGGCACGCGCCCCGAGCTGGCCGGCCTCGAAAGCCGCATCGCCTCGGCCCGGGGGCGCATCTCGCCCCTGTATCAGGTGCTGCTCAACAGTGCGCCGGTGGCGCAGGGCTGGGAAGCCATGCTGACGGCCATCCGCCAGCAGACTTCGCTGCCGCCCCGGCTGCGCGAGCTGATCATCCTGCGCGTGGCCACGCTGAACGGCGCGCCCTATGAATTCGAGGCCCACGTACCGCATGCCCTGGCGGCCGGCATGCCGCGGGCCGTCGTCGAGCGGCTGCGCGCCGGCCCCGGGCCGGACGCGGTCGCGGGCCTGGAGCCGGGCGAAGCCGAGGTGCTGGCGTTCACCGACGCCATGACCCGCGATATCGAGGTGCCGGACGCTGTTTTCGCGCCGCTGCGCGAGCGCTGGAACGATGCGCAATTGGTGGAGCTGGCGGCGACGGCGGCCGCCTACAACATGGTGTCGCGCTTCCTGGTGGCGCTGCGCGTGGGACATTGAACGGAGGACGACGATGCGGCACGAAGCAGTATTGCTGATTTCCCTGGGCGAACGGTTCGACGCGGCGCGGGCCGCCGACCTGGCCGCCCGCCTGGGAGCGGGCCTTTCAGGCGTGACGTTCCGGGCCTATGCGGCGGTGGACGAGCCGCTTTGCTACCTCTATGCGCACGGCCCCGAGGCGGCGCTGCCGGAGGTGCGCGCGCGCGCCGCCGAGCAGCTGCTGGCCGGCGCGCGCGTGGCGCGTGCTGCACGCCACGATCGACCGGCCCGGCGCGTCGGCGGGGCAGGACGCGCCCTGGCACTACATCGTGGAAACCGACGTGTTGCCGCAGGCCGAAGCCGATTTCAATGCCTGGTACGACGAGGAGCATCTGCCCGGGCTGGCTGCCGTGCCCGGCACCGTGCGCGCGCGGCGCTACGAATGCCTGCACGAGCCGCCGCGCTATCTCGCGTGCTACGACCTGCGCACGCGCGAACCTTCGGCAGTCCGCCCTGGCTTGCGGTGCGCGCCACCGACTGGAGCAGCCGGGTGCGGCCTTCGTTCCGGAACACGCGGCGCACCATGTTCGCGCGGATCCTGTAGCCGCAAATGCGAGGGCCGCACCGCGCGCGGCCCTGCGGCGGGCGCCGAGGGGCCGCAGGCGTGCCGGCCGGCCGCGGCTTATTCGATCCGGCCCAGCAGCAGGAACTCCATCAGCGCCTTCTGCACGTGCAGGCGGTTTTCGGCCTCGTCCCAGACCACGCTCTGCGGGCCGTCGATGACTTCGCCGGTGACTTCCTCGCCGCGGTGGGCCGGCAGGCAGTGCATGAAGACGGCCTGAGGGTCGGCGGCCGCCATCATGTCGGCGTCCACGCACCAGTCGGCGAAGGCGGCGCGGCGTTCTTCGTTTTCGGCTTCGTAGCCCATGCTGGTCCAGACGTCGGTGGTGACCAGGTGCGCGCCCTTGCACGCTTCCATGGGGTCCTTGAACTGGCGCAGCACGGCGGCCGGCGGCTGCCGATGCGGGCGGGCTCGAGCTCGTAGCCGGCCGGCGTGGAAACGTGCAGCGTGAAACCCAGCATTTCAGCCGCCTGCAGCCAGGTGTAGGCCATGTTGTTGGCGTCGCCCACCCAGGCCACGGTCTTGCCCGCGATGGGGCCGCGGTGCTCGATGTAGGTGAAGATGTCGGCCAGGATCTGGCAGGGGTGGAATTCGTTGGTGAGGCCGTTGATGACGGGCACGCGCGAGTGCGAGGCGAAGCGTTCGATGCGGGTCTGCTCGAACGTGCGGATCATGACGATGTCGACCATGCGCGAGATGACGCGCGCCGTGTCTTCGATGGGCTCGGAGCGGCCGAGCTGCGAGTCGTTGGAGGTCAGGTTGATGACCGAGCCGCCCATCTGGTACATGCCCGCCTCGAACGAGACGCGGGTGCGCGTGCTGGCCTTTTCGAACACCATGGCCAGCGTGCGGTCGTGCAGCGGCATGTGGGGTTCGTAGCGCTTGAACTTTTCCTTGATGATGCGGGCGCGGTCCAGCACATAGGCGATCTCGGCGGAGGAGAAGTCCTTGAACTGGAGGAAATGCCGCAGGGGGCCGTTTTGAGTCGTGGGAGGTGTCATGGTTGTGTCGCAGGTCGTTGGGCCCGCCCAGGCTCGTGGCCCGGGCAGGCGTTGATTATGTTTTTTCGGCCAGGAACCGTTTGATGAGGGGCGCGAGCGTGCCGGCGATGAGGTCGGCCTGCGCCGCATCGAGGATGAGGGGCGGCAGCAGCCGGATGACGCGCTCGCGCGTGACGTTGATGAGCAGCCCCGCCTCGAGCGCGCGCAGGGCCGCGGCGGCCGCAGGGGCGGGCGAGCTCGATGCCCAGCATCAGGCCGCGGCCGCGCACGTCGAGCACCCCGTTAACGCCGGCGAGCTCGCGGGCCAGGGCGCTCTTCAGGCGCTCGCCCACGGTGCGGGGCGTTGTCGAGCAGGTTTTCGGATTCGAGCGCGTCCAGCACCGCCAGGCCGGCCGCGCAGACCAGCGGTCCGCCGCCGAAGGTGGTGCCGTGCGTGCCGGGCGTGAACACGCCCGCGGCCGGGCCGCCGCCAGCATGGCGCCGAATGGGCACGCCGCCCGCCAGGCCCTTGGCCAGCGTCATGA